>NZ_JASATP010000057.1:0-34922 GCF_038440375.1 Bacillus sp. OTU530 | reverse complement strand
CAATAAACAATCTTTTTTAGGAGAGTATCCATAAATAAAATTGGATATTATTTATATTAACGCGGATGGTTCATATCCTCTCTTAGAGTCCATGAACCATAAGAACAAAGAGAAAAAGAAAATACAACAGGAGGAGGGTATTTCCAAAGGTTAGCGCTACGCGCTACCTTTGGAAATACCCTCTTATCTTTCAACATTCTCTTTATTTTTGGGAATACAGTGAGAACAGAAGTTTCCATACAGCATTGTTACCTTTTCATCTTCGAATTGTTCAATGGTCCCTTCACAAACTTGGCATATGGTTGTACCCATTTCCATTTCTCCTGCTGTATAACCATTTCTTATTAACTCCTCACCGTATTAAGAAATTGGTGTTTATTTAACAGGATCTTTTAATTCGATACGTTTAATATCACCAACAATAAACAGGTAACTAAGCATAGCAATTAGAGCATTAACCCCTACAAAGAGCAGGGCGCCATTAAAAGAACCCGTTTCGTTAATAATATAACCAATGATAATTGGTGTAGTGATACCAGCAATATTACCAAATGTATTGAATAGTCCTCCACTTAAACCGCCAATTTCTTTTGGAGAACTATCAGCCATAACAGCCCAGCCTAATTGCCCAAATCCTTTACCAAAGAAAGCGAGAGCCATAATGCCGACTACGAGCCATTGAGCATCGGTATAGTTACAAGCAATCATACTGCTTGAAAGGAGCATACCAATAATAATGGGAACCTTTCGAGCAAACGTAAGAGATTTTCCTTTTTTCAAAAGATAGTCAGAATATAAGCCGCCTAAAACTCCACCTAAAAACCCACTAATACCTGGCAAAGAAGCTACAAATCCTGCCTCAAGAATGGACATACCACGTTCTTTAACAAGATAAACTGGAAACCATGTCATAAAAAAATACGTAAGTGTTGAAATACAATACTGACCAATATAAACACCAACTAGCATACGACTTTTAAGTAATTGTTTAATGTACCCCCAGTTTGTCCCGCTTTTTTCTTCAGAAGATTTATTAGCACCCTTAGCCATCATATCCAGTAGTCCGCCGCCCTGCTCAATATAGTCCAGTTCAGCTTGATTGATACGTGGATGGTCTTTTGGGTTATGAATAACTTTCAGCCAAGTAAAAGCAATCACGATACCTAGCGCGCCCATTACAATAAAAACATATTCCCAACCAAAAGATTGTGTAACCCAAGACATAAATGGTGAAAAGACAATGATTGCAAAAAATGCAGATGCACTAAAAACTGCGGATGCTGTTGCGCGCTCATCATTCGGGAACCATGAAGCTGCTACTTGGCTATTGCCAGGAAACGAAGGTGCTTCTGCTAGTCCTACGATAAATCTAAGTGCAAACAACATCACAATTGCTGTAGCAGCATTAAACATTCCGACAAATCCTTGTAATAAAGTGAAGAAAGACCAAAGAAAAAGACTCCAAAAAAGAACTTTCTTTGTTCCAAATTTATCCAAAAGCCATCCACCTGGAATTTGTCCGATGACATAAGCCCAGCCAAAAGCAGAAAACACATATCCCATCGTGACAGCATCTATGCCTAATACACTTTGTAAAGGTGTCGCTGCGATAGAGATTGTTGCTCGATCTGCATAGTTGATTGTAGTAACAAAAAACAACATAGTTACAATGATCCAACGTATGTTTGTTTTCTTCATTTGTACTGGAGTAGGTTCTTTACTAGGCCTTGCAGTTCTTTCAACATTCATACTACTTCTCCCCTTTTACCGATATTTTTTCAATACGATAACAAGCCCAGATACTTTATAGTACAATTATAAAAAGTTGCATCTTATTTAATGAATATACATGTTAACGCTTACAAACAATAACTAATACAAAAATTGCGATATTACAATTTCTTTATGGCTAGTAGGCCTTTATTGTAAAGACCTACTAAACCATATAAATTGGATTGATTTGTTTCAAATCTTACAACGATTAGGCCGATTACACCTAAGTGTAGTTCAAAACCTTGCCGGCCTCCATTCGTAAATTTCCCATTGCTTTTCCCGCTGATTATGAACTTTTAACGTCCTAGCCAACCACCATCAATTGCTAGCAAATGACCATGCACATAATTTGATGCATCAGATGCTAGAAATACAGCAGCTCCTTTGAAGTCGTCTGGATTCCCCCAACGTCCTGCAGGAATTCTCTCTAAAATTTGCCTGCTCCGAATAGGATCATTAATCAATGCCGTGTTCATTTCAGTCGCAATATAACCCGGAACAATTGCATTGACGTTTACCCCTGCTGAAGACCACTCGTTCGCGAGTGCTTTTGTGAGCTGAGCGACTGCACCTTTTGCGGAAGCGTAAGCTGGCACATACAAGCCGCCTTGAAATGAAACGAGAGATGCAATATTAATAATTTTCCCACTATTCTTCTCAACCATATGCCTTCCAGCTTGCTGGCAAAGAAGCCAAACTGCTTTTAAATTTACTTGCAGCACATCATCCCAATCCTGTTCCGAGAAATCTACGGCTGGAGAACGTCTTTGAATGCCAGCATTATTAACAAGAATATCTATTGAGCCCATTGCCTCGATTGCTCTGGGGATAGCTTGTTTCACTTCATCCAGATTTCCCATGTCACACTGGACTATCTCACAACGAACCCCCAGTGCTTTAATTCTCTCTTGTGTCGATGTATCAGTGGAGCGTTGTAGTAGCACAATATCTGCTCCCGCCTCTGCGAGACCAAGTGCAATTGCTTGACCAATGCCACGAGTTCCCCCAGTAACAACTGCTACTTTACCTGTTAAGTTAAATATCTGATTCATCATTACCACTCCTAGGGTTGAAATAAAATTTTTAATGACTGGTCGGGATTTTCCATCAAATCAAAGCCAGCTTGAATGTTTTCTAATTCAAAAATATGAGAAACCAGCAGGTCAAGATTGATTTTGTTTTGTTCAAGTAACTCAATAGCTTTTGTAAAATCTTCTGGACGATAGCATCGCGTTGTCATTAAGGAAATTTCACGAAAATGCATGGCAGCTAGTCGAATGGCAGGAGGCTTTTTGTAGACACTCACAACTGCAATTTCACCCTGGTACTTGATGCAGTCAATCATTTGATCGGCTGTAATTTGATTACCTGCCACTTCATAGACAATATCTGCCCCCACTCCTTTCGTGTATTCCTTTACAACTTGAGTAATGTTCATTTTCGTTGCGTCAATTGCTTCAAAGCCCATCTCCTTCGCAACTTGCAGACGCATAGAACTAACATCAGAAATAAATATCTTCCCTGCTCCAGATCGTTCGGCAATTAGACCTATTAACAAACCAATCGGTCCAGCACCTAAGATGGTTACCGTGTCTCCGACCTTCAGCTTCGAGCGTCGAACTGTATGGATGGCAACAGCCAATGGCTCAATCATCGCACCTTCTTTCTCCGTGACGGATTCCGGCAGTACACGAAGTCTATGAACAGGAATGGTTGTATACTCAGAAAAGCCGCCATCCTTATCGATTCCTATATATCTCAAACTCTCACAAACATGCATTTGTCCTTCCCGGCATGCCGCGCATGTTCCGCAGCTTAGAAGCGGCTCCACGACCACCTTGTCTCCCTTTTTAACATGTTGATTCTCGCCCACTTCCATAACAATACCGCTAAACTCATGTCCAAGTATCAATGGAGCTTTTGCCCGCGGATGCAATCCGTGGTAAATCATCATGTCTGTTCCGCATATTCCTGCGTAAGATACCTTGATTAACGCTTCATCTGCCTTCGGAACTGGTATCTCTCTTTCAATCATTTCTACCTGCTTAGGCGATATATATGCTCCTGCCTTCATCAAATTTGCTTTCGGAACTGAGATCCCTCTTTCAATCATTTCTCCCTGCTTAGGCGATGTATACGCTCTTGTCTTCATCAAACCACTCCCTTTTCAATCATTCTCTGCTACCCATTTAAACGAACTTAAATGGCAGTTTCGGATATTTTTAATTTTTCCATCCATATACGAGTTTCATTGACCAATCCAGCCCAGTCCTCTGCAGCAATTAAATCATTGCGCAGCAGCGCGCTTCCCGCACCAATTGCAGTCGCACCTGCTTTCAGGTAGTCCTTTGCTGTATCGAGTGTAATACCACCGGTTGTCATAATTTGAATATGTCCAAGTGGTCCTTTTACATCCTTAATAAAAGCGGGTCCTAGGACAGAGGCAGGAAACAGTTTAATCATGGATGCTCCAAGGTTTATCGCCCGTTGCATTTCACTCGGTGTAAACACACCAGGAATGACTGGTACTTCTTGTTCTACTGCAAATTGAACTACTTCTTCATCAAGCGTAGGAGCCACAATAAATTGCGCACCGGCTTGAATCGCCCTGCGGCAATCGTCTACTGATAAAACCGTTCCTGCACCAACAAGAATCTGACTGCCGTATGCTTCAATTGTTTCTGTAATAATATCTTCGGCACGGTCTGTTTCCATTGTCACTTCAATGGAAGTGACTCCCCCATCTATAAGTGCTTTCACAATTGCTGCACTTTTTTTATACGGTACGTTACGTAATACTGGCACGAGCGGAACCGCTGTTAATTGTTCAATAATCATTTGACTTGCACCTTACCTTTCGATTGTTTCTCGTTTTCCTAAAAAGCTTTCCACCTCTTCAAGATAAGGAAGCCCTTCATTATCTCCGCTTACTTGAACAACCATCGCACCGATCGCATTGGCAAATTCAAGGGATTTTTCAATCGGCCAGCCTTGAAGTATACTATATAAAAAACCGGAATCAAATCCGTCACCTGCACCGACTGTATCGACGACTTTTGCTACTGGGAAACCGGGTACATGTTTCCAGGATCCGTCAACTAATGCGTACGAACCGTCTCCTCCATCCTTCATAATAACGTTTTCAAAATGGAATTGATTAAGTGCTTGAAGCAGTACATTATCATCAGTAGAATCAAATATAATTTCCAATTCTTCACGTCCTGTCAAAAGGAAATCAACATAAGGTAAATAGGTTAAAATTGTTTCCCTTGCCTCTTCTTTGGACCATAGACGAAGACGAATGTTAGGATCAAATGATATTTTCACTCCATTCTCTTTTGCAACTTGGACAGCCCGCAAAATAACAGCACGGTTTTGACGCTGAATCGCTGGGAACACACCGGTAACATGCAAGATTTTTGCTTGCTTTATATAGTCTTCCGGCAGCAATTCTGGCGTCAATGTTTCAGTCGGCGAAGGATTACGATAGTAAAATGTTCGCCCTGTTCCTGACTCCTGTACTTCTTTGAAATTGAGCGATGTTGCGTAGCCATCCATTAACTTGACTTCTGAAGTATCTACGCCTTCTCCTCGCACCACGTTGACAATATGACGTCCGAATTCATCTTTTCCAAGACGGCTAATCCATCCCGCTCGAAGGCCGAGACGAGCGCAGCCTAACATTACATTCAATTCGGCCCCGCCAATTTTCCGTTCAAACTGGTTTACAAACCGGAGAGGTCCTTTTGAAACGGGGTCAAATGTAATCATACCGTCACCAATTGTTATGATGTCCATGGCTGTACTCTCCTTTTATAGAACCCGTCCAGCCGCTATCTACGACTAGGACGTGCCCATTTATAATACAGGAAGAGAAATTGTATCTGCTTCATCCCAGAATCCAATTCAGAATTAACTCTAGTAGCTAATTTTTTCAATTTTCATCTTCCAAGGTTCTTTCAGGGCAAAAAGCATATTTAAAGAAAAATGTATTTATTTTATGGTCTAACAGCTGTTCCATCTGGTGTACGAGCTAAAGTCCAAGAAGGAATTCCACCCACAACAGGGAATTTCTTTGCTTTTTCTTCATCAATATCTATCCCTAAACCAGGTCTATCATTTACGTAAGCAAAGCCCCTTTCAACTATTGGGCAACCAGGGAAAACTTCCTGTAATGCATCATTAAATGGTGTCCATTCTTGAATCCCAAAGTTTGGTGAGCTCAAATCTAGATGGAGATTCGCAGCAACTCCTACAGGAGAAATATCACCAGGACAATGCCAAGCTGTCCGTACACCATATAGCTCACTAAATGTAGCTAATTTTTTTGCTGGTGTAATTCCTCCGATGGTACTTACATGGCATCTGATAAAATCAATTTGTTGATTAGCTATTAAGCTCTTCCATTCATTTACATTAGTAAATAGTTCTCCCATTCCAATAGGTGTGGATGTTTGTTGTCTAATCATTTGAAGCCATTCAATATTTTCCGGTGCAACAGGATCTTCTAAGAAGAAAAGGTGATAAGGCTCTAAATTTTTTGCTAATCTTACAGCTTCAATAGGTGGAATTCTTTCGTGAACATCGTGAATAAATTCCATATTAAATCCTATTTTAGAGCGTAAATGGTCAAATAATTTATCAATACTTTTCGCATAAGCTTCAGGATCAAAATAGCATCCCGGCAATGAATTTTTAGGCGAACGCTTAGGAACAATTCTGTTAGATTTCTCATACACGGTTGCTATTAAGCGGGTATCAGTAGTTCCACTCCCACCGTACATTCCCATTTGACATCGTGCATACTGATAACCTTCTTCCATTAACGCTAATATATTTTCTTCGACAGCAACTTCATCTGCACCATCCGCGTGCCGATAAAGCGGAATACCATCTCTGCATTTCCCGCCTAGTAATTCATAAACAGGTAAGTTAGCAATTTTACCCTTTATATCCCAAAGTGCCATATCAATTCCAGATAGGGCATTATTCATAATAGGACCATTTCTCCAGTATCCGCTTACATTTGATGACTGCCAAATGTCTTCGATTCTTCTAGGGTCTTTTCCGATAAGAAACGGTTTCAGATAATCTTCAATTGCTGATTTTACTGCAAAAATTCGTTGAGTAAAGGTAGCACATCCTAATCCGTATAACCCAGGTTCATTTGTTTCGACTTTCACTACTACTAAATCAATTCCCCCAGGTGCAGTTAAAATTACTTTCACATCGCGAATTTCTAAATGATTCATTTGTATGACTCCTCCCATTTTAAAAATCTATTAGTTTGTAGGATTTTAAATATGCACACCAAACTCGTTAGTTGTCCTACAAGTTTATTTAAAAAATATTACCTCCTTAAGAGGTAAATTATTTTTTTGAATCTGTTATTTTTTTTATACTCGCAATATTACTTTCCATAGCATTGTTAAGAAGCTTTTTTGCTTGTTCGGCATCTCTCTTCTGAATGGCTCTGAATAATTGTAAGTGTACTTCCATACTTTCCAATGTTACCCCTATAACTCGATTTAGTTCTTCTAAATACTGATAGTAAAAATCACGGATAGAATGAATTACATTAAAGAAAACTGTATTTTTTGATGCCTTAGCAATTGCTAAATGAAAATTAAAATCTGCTTCTGAATATTTCTTATAATCATCTCTATAACGAAACATTTGATTCAGAGCTTCTTCCATGTCTTCAAAGTCTTCATTTGTTGCATTTTTCACAGCTAACTCTAAGCATTTGTATTCAATCGTCTGCCGAAATACCATCATGTCCAAAAAATCTTTCTCGCTAAGATGCATAATCAGATTAAAATCATTGATGCCTATCTTACCAATCTTTTCAGAAACAAACGTTCCTTTCCCCTGGTAAGTAACAACAATCCCCAAATCCCTAAGACGTTGTATTGCACTTCGGATACTAACCCGGCTCACATTAAACATTTTCTGCAATTGCGATTCGGAAGGGATTTTACTTCCGGGAGCCCAATTACCACTAGCAATGTTTTCTTTTAACTGCTCGTAAACAATATTAACAATATTTTGCTTATCAATGGAGTTCAGTTCCAATTTTCTACCCCTCTTGTAACATGTCATACAAGTTATAAATGCATATTATCATATATATGACATAAAGTAAACGGTTTCTTTTTATTTTCGCAACTTACAATATGAAATCAAATATCTAATAGGAAGGGTTGTTTGTGGAGGTGGTCTAAGACGACCACATTGCTCCATCACCCAGAAATGCTTTGTAGTATTCCAAAATTATACCTTATAGTTTAGCAATAAATCATTCATATCTTTCCAATGATATACCCTTACTTTCACAAATGGATTTTTTGCGGCGTTGATCATTGCTCGTGCAATGTTTTTTGCTTCCATCCCTTTGTAGCGGCTCATTCCTCCTATGAAAAATAGGTTAAGGACTCTCCATAAAGCTATCATGATTTTTTCTACCAGATGAAACTCCTTGCGGTTCCCCATAATCATGGACGGACGGAAGATATGGGTATGTTCAAAATCCAATGCAATCAAATCTCGCTCAATTTCACCTTTGATTTTCACATAGGAAATACGCGAATGTATGCTGGCACCTACTGCGGTAACCACGAATACGGATTTCGCACCCTTTTCTTTGGCGATTTGTGCGGCAAGAATCGGATAATCATGATCAATCTTTGGTGTTGTCCCGCCAAGAGTAATGAACACTTCATCCGCCTCAATCTGATCTTTCAAGCTAAGCGAAGTATAAAAATCCCCGATTAGTATCTTTAGCTTTGGATGATAGACCGGCAAGCTTCTTCGAACGATGGCAGTTACTTGTACATATTCATCATTGATCAACAATTGTTCCAGAAGATAAGATCCTACAAACCCGCTCGCTCCAAAAATGACAGCTTTTTTCATCTTAACCATGTTCCCCTCCTCTCACAATGAACCTTACCTGCTCTATGGCTTGCCTAGCCTTAGGGATGGGAAAAATGGGCCAGGCGTGAAACATAGCCGGATATTCAAAGTATCTTACTATTTTCATTAAACATGTTTTCAGTTAAGTTTCTGATTTGTTCGAAGGGAGTTCCAGGCAAGTGTTGAACATGCTCGATTTCCTTCTCGGCTTTAAGATTTAGTTGCTGCTATTAACCCAGTTAAACCCTCCCCAGAAACTCCATTGTTTCTGCTGTTCCACAAAGCTTCACTCTTTCTATTTAACCGTTTTTCCTCATTATAAAGCTTTCCTTCCGCTGAGTAGTACCTATAAAAACATATATAAAAGCAATGCATTTCGCATATGAAATCGCATTGCTTTTTTTATTGATAAATCCACATTGTTGCCAATTCTTAAGTATAAATCGCAAGTATAATAACCATAATTGTAACACTGACCATAATAAAAATTATGGTACTTGTTAAACGGTGTACGATTAGGTATGCTAATGTAGTTTTGGTTAAAGAGCTGATAAAGAAAAAAGTAACATTTTGTCGTTAATGACAGTTTATTTTACATAGGCTAGGAATGATTAGGGGGGTAATGTCAGTTTCAAATTATACAGTAATTACCACTTTACCTTGAGCGTGACCTTTCTGAAAATATTTGAATGCTTCAGTTACTTCACTTAACTTATACCGTTTATCAATTATTGGTGTTACTTTTCCAGTCTCCAGTAATTCTTTTACATAATTTAGGTCTTTTTGGTTTGCTCTCTGTAACAGATTACTTATTTTCTTGCTTCCAGTCATTGAAATAAAGGGTCCAAGAAATAATGTTTGAAAATATTGAGACTGGGAACCTCCTACGTGAACAAAATTCCCATTTGGTTTTAGTACACGTTTATAAGCAGAAATGGAATTAGAACCGTTCACACCAAGAATTAAATCGTAACACTTCTCATCTTGGGTGAAATCCTCTTTTGTATAATCAATGATATGGTCGACTCCTATTGAACGCAATATCTTTAAATTTCTTGTACTACATACACCAGTTACTTCAGCCCCAAATGATTTGGCAATTTGTACTGCGAAAGTACCGACACCACCAGATGCCCCATAAATTAATACCTTCTGTCCCGATTTAATCTTACCTTTATCACGTAGTCCCTGTAAGGCAGTCACACATGCCATAGGTGTCGCAGCAGCTTCCTCGAAGGAGATATTGGTTGGCTTTAAGGCTAAGGCATATTCGGGGACAGTTACATATTCGGCAAAACCACCCCAGCCACAACCAGAGAGGTCGCCAAATACTTCATCACCTACTTGAAATAGCTTAACGTCTTTACCAACAGCTTCAACTGTGCCAGCTATGTCACCTCCTGGAATAGAGTATTTTGGTCTCGTAAGTCCGAAGGCAAAGCGGGCTATGAAAGGTTTGCCTTTCAAAAGAACCAAGTTACCAAAGTTCAAGGATGCGGTATGAACCTTTACCAATACTTGATTTTCGGTGGGGAAAGGTTTTTTTATCTCTTTTAATTCAAGTACATCGGGTGAACCATATTTATCACAAACTATTGCTTTCATAAAAACTCACTCCAATTTTCTTTAAAATGAAAGGCGCTTACAAAAATTTCCTTATTTTGCTTTCATTTAATAATAACAAGGGGATTAAAACCTTTCATTGACTTAAGTTAATTTCTAAAGACTTTAGAGTTTTTTGGTGATATCACTAATATTTTCTCATAAAAATGCTAAAAGCAGTGCGATTTCAGTTGTGAAATCCACTGCTTTTATACTTGTTTTTTTATTTGCTTTTTCCTATGCGAGGTGGGCACTCCAAAAGAGAACGGCTTACTACTTTTCGGGAATGCTTTTCTATTTAAAACAGATAATTAATTAATAATCCTGCCGATAACAGGAAGGCAAAAATCGTATTTGTGATCGCTGTTGCTTTCATTGCTATACGCATATATTACGGTTCTTTTGCTCCTTTTCGAAAACCTCGAATGGCAGAGATTAGCTTTTTCAAACCCAGGAACATAACCAATGACCAAGGGCTTACATAACCCATCCATACAATCGCTATAATCCATAAATAGGAAATAGCCAGGGCTACCTTCTCGCTTACAAGGAGGATGGCTAACATTTTTCGTCCATCTTTAATGTCTTCATCAATATCTCAGATGTTATTCAAGATATTGGTTAGCCCCTACTAAAACCCCAATCGGAATGGAAATCAATATACTTTCAACTGTTAACATATGGGCTTGAATAAAGAAAGCAATTAGTACAAAGCCTGCCCCCATTGATAATCCAGAAAATAACTCTCCAATTGGCGTATACGCAATTGGTAATGGACCGCCTGAAGAATATTATTTTAAGTTCTCCGTTAGACCGCCAGTTCTTGAAGCAAAGAAGATACAAAATACTCCTAAACATGTACCTAAAATAAAATTCTCATAAAAACCAATCCAATGAATAACGGATTCTTCATTACTTAACGCCATACGAAAATGCTCAAGTCCTAATAGGGAAGAAAATACTGTTAATACTCTAGCCATTAATTGTACATTATCGTTATTTTTTTTCAGAATAACAACAAGAATAGTAAGAGTAAGTAGCAAACTCCCATAACCTATATTTTTTTGAAGATCCGGAAACAAACTTACAACCTTGCCCTTAAAAACTGGCGGAAGCTCCAGCCATTGAAATATAAATAGCCCAAAGGCCATGATTCCCCAGAGGCCAATATAATAATATAAAATTCTCTCTTTCTGTTTCAATACATCCTGCTCTCCCTCATAGTTTACTCCTCCCATATAAACTGCTCCTCTTAACTTGAGAGTTTATTAGTACCGCTTGTAGAATCTTTCACTTAATAGTAATACCACTACTTCGTTTAGAAGGAAATCAAAGATATAGTACGTGATCTCTGAAAATTTATTAAGCCATAAACTTGTTAAAGCAATCATTTTTATTAACTTGTCTTATACAGTGAGTATAATAACCATTTTCCATTTCTTGTATTAATTTGTTACATTATCTTACAGACATTTAATTCTGATACGAACAAGTTACAAGATAGTATTTATCTTCATACACGGAATAATCGTGTTTTTGAGCACAGACTATAAAATTCCTCCTTTCATTTCTATCCCTGCTTCCTCTCCTATTTCTTCTAATACCTCAACTTCGTATACAGACTCAGAAATAGCGAATGGAACGCGATAAATACAGAAAAAAACAAGCGGTCTAACAAAAAAGGCAAACAACAGTGCACTGTTGTTTGCCTTTTTTATCCAAGTCTTCTTCTCTCTGTCCGTAATTTATTATCCTTCAGTATATTTTTTCACACTATCTTACATAAAAGTTTCTACTTGTAAAATTTTATTTAGTGTCCAATAATAGCCTTACCAACTAGCTGGATCAAAAATGAGAGAAATCCTTGTAGAAATTTTAAGAAAGGAGGTAATTACAAAACGAAGAATTCCAGCTGTTCAATACCCTCCCCATACCATAAAGGAATTGGTTACATTCTTAGTCTCTTTTGCACAATTAACTACCATCAATCCTATCATGCACTATCTTTTATTAGATTAATGGGTATTATCAGTCTCCCAAATGTTGAAGATTTGTTGCATACGCCCCTTGTTCTTTCGAAGGTTCACATTACGATCATTTCATTATTTTGGAGTCATAATCTATTATTTTTAGATAAGAAAAGGAAGGAGGTCTTTTCTGATCATCCAGGTAAACAACTGAATAAAAATTATATGTCACATTTTCTAACAAATATGTTAAATATTCCAAATATTTCGAATACGATAATAACCAACCAATTAGAAATACAATAATGATCGTTGAACCATCTAGAGGGAGGGGATACGAAATTATCGTACAAAAGAAAATCATACATTTGAGGCAGGAATAAAGTATAGCAAACTAGTTGCATTGTACAACCAAATAATCAGAATCCACTTTTTTAAAGGAAAGGGGCAGATCTTTTGATTAAAAAAAGGATAAATGAAAATATGGTTTTTTATATTTCAATCCTGTTGACGGGCGTTTTCATTATTTGGGGGATCTTTTTTACAGATAGCTTATCGGCTATTGTCAATCCTCTTTTTAAGGGGAGTGTTAACTACTTCGGATGGCTTTATCTCAGTTCAGCCTTAATTTTTGTAATATTCTCCATTTACTTGTTAGTTTCTAAATACGGTGATATTAGGTTAGGCAAAGAAACAGACAAACCAGAATTTAAGACAGTTTCCTGGTTGTCTATGTTATTCGGTGCAGGCATGGGCATTGGAATTGTCTTTTGGAGTGTTGCAGAACCTGTGACCCATTATTCGAATCCACCTTCTGGAAAAGGTTTTACGGAAGCGGCAGCTAATTTAGCGATGGAGTATACATTTTTTCATTGGGGTATTCACCCATGGGCTATCTACACAGTCATTGGCTTAGCTCTCGCCTTTTTTCAATTTAATAAAAACTTGCCTGCATCTGTGAGTTCAGCTTTTTATCCTCTTTTAAAAGAAAAAATTTATGGCCCAATCGGAAAAACAATTGATATCTTTTCTGTCATTGCCACCGTTTTTGGGATAGCTACATCCCTTGGTTTAGGTGCTATGCAAATCTCAGGTGGACTGAATTACTTTTTTAAGATTCCAAATACAGTTAATGTTCAAATTATCGTTATCCTTATTTCAACCGTCCTGTTCCTGGTCTCTATCTCCACTGGATTAGAAAAAGGGATTCAATATTTATCCAATACCGCCATGTTGCTATCAATTTTGATGCTATCTTTAGTCTTAATCGTAGGATCGACTTCTGAGATTTTTAGAGTCTTTTTTAATACACTGGGTGGCTATTTAGGCAATTTCATGGAAATGAGTCTAAGATTACGACCCTTTGGAGACAACTCGTGGATCGGAAGTTGGACGATATACTATTGGGCATGGTGGATTGCATGGGCTCCTTTTGTAGGTATGTTTATTGCTCGAATTTCCAAAGGAAGAACAATCAAGGAGTTTGTCCTTGGGGTATTATTCGTCCCTTCACTTGGTACATTTGCTTGGTTATCGATCTTTGGAGGACAAGCTCTCCATCTTATCCATACCTTAGGTCACAAGGAATTAGTTGAAAAAATTACCTCAAATGTAGACTTATCAGTTTTTACGTTTTTTGACTATCTTCCGGCAAGTTCTATTCTAAGCGTTGTAGGCTTTGCAGTTATGATAATTTATTATGTAACTGTTGCTGATACATCAACTTTTGTGTTAGGGATGCTCAGTGAAAGGGGGAATTTAAATCCATCAAATAAAGTTAAAATTACATGGGGAGTCATTCAGTCACTGGTTGCTGTAGTGTTACTTTTAGCAGGAGGTTTGCAAGTACTACAAACTGCCTCCATCACAGCCTCACTCCCTTTTGCGATTATTATGGTTATCATGTGTTGGTCATTCTTTAAGGAATTAAAGAATGAAGCAAAGGAACAGAAAATTCCGACCCCAAAAGAAAAAATTTCATAAGTGGAGTGTAATACAGAACTAGCACAGCTAATAGATGTAGTACACAGAAGATTAAGATGCAATTAACTAATTTTAATAATATTATATTAAGTTATTAAATTGGAGTGTGATACAGAGTTATGGAGCAAAAGAAGATTGTCATCATTGGAGCTGGTGTTGTTGGATGCAGTACTGCCTATTATTTAAGCAAAATGGGGCAGCGAGACATTACAGTTATTGAGCAAGGACCATTATTTGAAACAGGAGGATCAACCTCTCATGCACCAGGACTTGTATTCCAGCTTAGTTTTTCCAAAGTATTGACTACATTAGCCTCTCAAACAGTGGAAACTTTTAAGGAGCTAAGTGCTGATGGACAACCTTCCTTCTATTCAGTAGGGAGTCTGGAAGTTGCAAATACACAGGAACGTTTAGAAGATTTGAAGCGAAAAGCAGGAGTAGGAACATCATGGGGCATGGAGGCTTATGTTCTTTCACCAGAAGAATGTGTGGAAAAATGCTCGCTCATCAACCCAGACAATATTTTAGGTGGACTATATGTACCTTCAGATGGAATTGCCAAACCACTTCGTGCTGTGGATATAATGGCTACATTTGCTGAATCATGTGGGACTAAGTTTTATGGTCATACAGAAGTAACGGGTATCAAAGTTGTCGATGGCCAAGTAAAAGCAGTTGAAACAAATGCTGGTAGATTTGAAGCTGACTTGATTATTTGCTGTGCTGGATTTTGGGGACCTCGCATTGGTGAAATGGTAGGGGTTACCATCCCCCTACAACCAATCGCGCATCAATATATATTTTCAAATGATTTAGCGGAACTAGCTAACGAATCGGAAGAAGTAACGATCCCGCTGATTCGTGATCAAGATAATGCCATGTATTTTCGTCAAGTGTTCAATGGTTTAGGCATTGGTTCTTACCAACACCGACCATTGCCTGTCGAGGTTAGTGAAATTACGAAATATGGAGAAGGGAAAGAAATGCCATCTGTAAAACCATTTACGCCTGAGGATTTCTTTGAAAAGCCTTGGCAAGATGCCCAGGGTCTCATTCCTGGACTAAAACAAGCAGGCGTGAAAAAAGGAATAAATGGGATCTTCTCGTTTACACCTGATGGCATGCCACTTTTAGGTGAATCACAAAAAGTCCGTGGATTTTGGGTAGCGGAAGCTATCTGGGTTACCCACTCTGCCGGTGTCGGTAAGGCAATGGCCGAATGGATAGTGAATGGAGCACCAACCCTTGATTTGGAGTTATGTGATATTAATCGTTTTGACACATATGCTCAAAGCCCGGCCTATTATAAAAAACGGTCCATAGAAAATTATGAAAAAGTATACGACATTCATCACCCATTCATGCCACCTGAAACATCTCGTGACATGCGTGTAAGCCCATATTATATGCGTCAACAAGCATTAGGGGCTCATTTTAACGAAAAATCTGGATGGGAGCAGCCGCAATGGTATGAAGCAAATGATTCACTTGTTTCCATGTATGAAAACATGATCTTGAAGCGTACAG
This sequence comes from Bacillus sp. OTU530, assembly GCF_038440375.1. Lineage (NCBI taxonomy): Bacteria > Bacillati > Bacillota > Bacilli > Caryophanales > Bacillaceae > Bacillus > Bacillus sp. OTU530. The sequence goes on along the minus strand of NZ_JASATP010000057.1, from coordinate 19,155 downwards.
GATGGGCCGCCAAATATTGGTCACCAATTATCGAGGCTGAACAGCTGCATACACGTCAATATGCTGGACTTTATGATATGACAGCAGCAAAAAAACGGTTGGAAATCCGTGGTGAAGGAGCGCTTGAGTTTTTACAACAACTCACAACAAGCAATATCGATATTCCAATCGGACATGCGATGAGTACATTGATGCTGCATGAATTAGCGGGCATAAAAGATGAAATAAAGGTGATTCGTACAGCAGCTACAACATTCTTTATTCTTTGTACAGGAGCAGTTGAAGCAAGCTGGCTCAAAAAACACTTACCAGTATCAAACCGTGTTGTCATTCAAGATCTAACTGCCAGTACGTGCGGTCTTAGTGTAATAGGTGCTAAGGCGAGTGAGATTATGTATTCTCTTGATCCCCGGACTTTTACAAGAAGTAAATGGGAGCTAGGCCAAGCCAAAGAAATATTTATCAGAAATGTTCCCGTTCTCGCAATATACGATTCTTATGTCGGAACACAAGGATGGGAGTTTTTCACAACCTTAGATCAGGGATTACAGCTATGGGATCTACTATTTAATATAGGAGAGCAATATCAGCTCATTGCTGCAGGAGACCGTGCCCTTGAAAATCTTCGGATCGAATCCCTTTCATTCAGAAACGGTAAAGACTTCTGGAGTGAACATGACCCTTATGAAATGGGACTCGATCATATGGTCGATCTTACTAAACCATCCTTTATTGGGAAAACAGCGTTGCTCGACCGTAAGGAAAAGGGACCTAAACTATTATTAACTCCATTAATACTAGATGATCCTTCAATGGTTGTGATGGGCTATGAACCTGTATTTGATGAAGAAAGGGCATCTGGATTTGTAACAAGTGCTGGGTATGACTATAGCATGGGCAAGGGAATTGTGTACGCACTGTTATTACCTGAAACAGTAAATAAAGGGAACGAATTAAGTATTGAATACTTTGGGCAACGTTACACAGCCAAAATCATGTCTAAAGCCGCTGTGATGACTAAATAATAAATCCAAAAAAACTAGGAGGATTGTATATGTCTGCAAAATATGATGTTATTGTTATCGGTTTAGGAGCTATGGGTAGCACGGCTGCCTACCAATTAGCGAAGAGAGGCCAACGTGTCCTTGGACTCGAACAGTTTGGTCCTGCACATGACCAAGGGTCCAGCCACGGCGGATCACGAATCATTCGTCAATCTTATTTTGAAGATCCTGCTTATGTTCCGTTATTACTTCGTGCGTATGAATTATGGGATGAGATTGAGCGAGAAAGTGGAGAAGAAATTCTGACTGTTACAGGTGGATTAATGATGGGTCCTCCAGACAGCTTAACTGTATCTGGTAGTATTGAGAGTTCAAAACAGTGGAACCTTGCTTATGAGGTATTGGAGGCAGCTGAAATTCGTAGACGGTTCCCGGTGTTTAATCCGTCACCTAATTCGATCGCATTATATGAAGAAAAGGCTGGATTTGTTAGACCAGAACTAAGTGTATACACCCACCTTCTTCATGCAGAGAAATATGGTGCCATCCTCCGATTCTTTGAATCTGTTCAATCATGGGAGGCACATCCTTCTGGGGAAGGTGTACGTGTTGTGACAAATTGTGGGACATATGAGGCAGGAAAAATAATCATTTCAGCAGGAGCTTGGGCACCACAGTTACTGAAAGACTTAGGGATAAGTTTACAAGTAGAGCGTCATATTCAAATGTTCTTTGAGCCAACAGGAGGAATTGAACCGTTCCGTGTTGGTAAACATCCAATTTACATATGGGAAGCGGATGACAATGTGCAATTATATGGTTTTCCTTCTTTCGGAATAGGTGCTGAAGGGGCAAAGGTCGCCTTCTTCCGCAAGGGAAAACAGTGTACACCAGAAACCATTGACCGTAATGTGTATGACTATGAAGTAGAAATGATGAGGGAATACCTTGCACAAGGTCTTCCCCAATTAAACGGTCGCTTTTTACAAGGAAAAACATGTATGTATACAAATACACCTGATGAGCATTTTGTTATTTCTGCACATCCTGATTATCCACAAGTGGCAGTTGCAGCCGGATTTTCTGGACATGGATTTAAGTTTGCTAGTGTTGTGGGAGAAATTTTAGCAGACTTGGCGATAGATGGAAAAACAAATCATCCAATTGATTTATTCAGCCCGCAGCGTTTTGCATATAAGTAAGTTTTTGTTTCTTTATAATCCCTTTCTTATATTCTTTGTTAAATTTCAGGAAATCATAAAGGAGGAATAACAGGTGGCAATGGAACAAAGTGTTGTAACCGGTAAAGGTAAAATCAGGTCTACATTAAAAGGGGAATTATATACATCCCCGGAGATTTTTGAATTAGAAAAAAAACATATTTTTGCAGAATCTTGGCTTTTTGTCGGCTATGAATATGAGGTAGCGACACCCGGCCAGTATATTACAACTAAGGTTCAGGATGAAAATATTTTGATTACAAGGGGTAAAGACTATGTGCTGCGTGCTTTCTTAAATGTATGCCGTCATCGTGGGGCGACACTCTGCAGCGAACCTTCTGGAAAAACAGGAGTTTTCCGCTGTCCTTATCATTCTTGGAGCTATGGGCTTGATGGCTCCTTACGTGGAGTTCCAAAATCGAGTGACTGTCATGAGGAGTTGGTTAATAATGATACTTATGGCTTAGAAGAAGTACACCTCCAAACATGGCACGGAATGATTTGGCTGAACTTTTCTGAAAATCCACAACCAGTTGAACAACAATTAGATTCACAAATTATGGATCGTTTTGGCGAACTTGAGACATTCGCTAGATACCAAATTCAAAATCTAAGAGTCGCTCATAGCAAAACGTATGATGTCAAAGCAAACTGGAAGATCATTGTAGAAAACTTTCAGGAATGTTATCACTGTTCAGCCATTCATCCCGAATTAACAGCGGCCCTTCCTGAATTCCGCTCAGGTATCGGAACGCAAAATCAACCTGGTCTAGGGGCAAGCTTCAATAAAGATGTGGAAGCTTTCTCCATTAGTGGAAAAGGCAATCGTCCGATGCTAAAAGGATTGCTTCCAGATGATGATCGTTTATATTATGGAATAACCATTGTTCCTCATGTATTTATCAACTTAACACCAGATCATGTAATTACGCATCGGATTATTCCGATTAATTCAGAAAGATCGATTGTTATTTGTGATTGGTTATTTGACCCAGAAGAAATGGCCCAACCAGATTTTGAGCCAATGGATGCTGTCGAACTATTCCATCGCGTAAATGAGCAGGATTTCGAAGCTTGCCAATGGTGCCAAGAAAACATGACATCAAAAGCATATAAAAATGGCGGAATCTTAGTTCCAATTGAGCAGCACGTTTCTAAATTCTATGATTATGTATTAGAATCCATCGGCTTGAAAGTCGAATAAGAAAATCCAATTGAACACGTTATATCCTGTGGAATGAAGTATCACTTCAAAAAGAGCTTTTACCTTATTAGAAATTACAATGTTTCACAAACACCTAAATAGTTTTATATAAAGAGGTGCACATATAACCAAATTGGCACAGTCAAGGTCCTAGGAAACAGGCTTCTTGACTGTGCCAATTTATATTCATAAAAGACAACAAACAAGTCAAACGACGTACAGCTGTACTTTGCATACCTAATGTCATACTTCTCCTTCAACTCTTCAATGGTTACAGCCAGATCTTCACCGACCATCATGATACAAAGTTTGGAGACATGTCAACTGATTCACCACCTACTCGCTTACGCTCCTAGAGCTACGCGCTTCACATTTCTTGAAGTCGAGATATCCTGCACGAAAAATCTGATGAAGAACAAGTACTGTGAACTACCCACCACTTATCCGCTGCGCGTCTTGAAGTGGGGGCTTCGAAAGACAAACAACATCTTTCTCTTTTATTACTACTTCACTCACAAACCTAACGGTTCATGTCCATAGCCTTGAATTTGCGGCGTTCCTACCGCTATTTGGAAACTGATACACATTATACAGACAACACACCCATTTCCTTCAAAACATGAGTACCATATTGCTTGAGGTTAAGTGCTGCATTATAATCTCTATCAGTTTTTGTACCACATTCGGTACATCTGTATATCCTTTCGGATAATGTAAGTTTATCTTTCTTATGTCCACAACAATTACAGATTTTACTAGATGCGAAATATGTATCAGCAACAATATAATATTTTCCTTTTCTTTCACATTTATATTTTAGCATCGTACGGAACAGCCCAAATCCGTTGTCATGTAACTTTTTCCCTAAACGTAAGCATTGTGCCAGGTTTCGTAAATCGATATCCTCTACCACAACAGCCTGATAATCATTGGTTATCTGATTCGTCATCTTGTGGAGAGTATCTCTTCTTTTGTTTTTTACTTTTGTCATCACTTTTTGATATTCACACACTTGTTTTTGATAGTTTTTGCTGTATAAAATAGTACCGTTTTCATCTGTCTTGGCATTGTTCTTCTTACGAGCAAGGGATTGATTCATACGCCGTTGACGGTTTTCAATGACCTTATGGTATCTTGTATAACCGGCAATCTGACCATTGCTATCTACATAGAGTTGTTCCTGACTATAATCTAAACCTATTACATCATCAGGAGATAGATCCTCTTGAGGTTGAGGTACCTTGAACGGATAATCGATGGACAAGGAGACCATATATCGAGTTCCCTCACGTTTTACCGTCGCCTTTTTAATGACACCATCCGCTGGAACATCTCGATGTAGAATCATAGAAATTCCTTCTTTGAATTTCGGAATACATAAAAAACATTCTCCGTTTTCTTGTCTTATTTTTATATTTCCGTTTGTTTGGTTTGTAGTATAACTAAACTTCCCTTGCTTCTTACTATGGAATTTTGGAACACCCTTTATATCTCGAAAAGTAGGAATATAACCCATGGTTTTCATTTTTTTACGTACAGACTTTTTATACTGCATAGGCTTTTTTGCATATCCCTCATTGTATTTCTGAATCGCTGCTTGAAACCTCATTTTCGCATCATTGTAGACAAAAGAATCATTGCTTGTATCTAAATAATCATACTGAGCAGTAATTGTTGTATAAGAAGGAACTTTATAACGAATAAAACCACCTTCAAATCCAATCCCTTCCAAATGTTCATACAAACCAGCTATATATACATTGTAAACCTTTCTCTCACACCCAAATGCTCGTTCTAGGCGTATCGCTTGTTCTTCAGTAGGAACAATAGAAAAACGAAAACCAGAAGTGATCCAACCATCTGGTAAAGATTTTTTTGTTCCTTTTATATGAGTTCCATCTTCTCTATTTGCCATTTTCAACACCAACTTCCATTTATTGGTAATACCATTATAACGAATATGTGTTCGATTTTCAATAACCAACGACAAAGAAGAGAAAAAAATAGGCTTACGCCTACTGAACATTCATCCCCCACCTACTCATTTGGGCTACACCCTTCCCATTCCTTGAGGAAGGGGACTTCTTTTCAGAAAATCTGTTAAAAGCAACGCTTAGGGTTTTCTTGAAATTGAGATCTCATTTCTGTTAAGAAAGCCGACAAGGCAGGGGTAATTAAAGCGTCTTTTCGTCTAATAAACATAGTTGTGACTAAAGAATATTTGTCAGGAAGAATATGACTACGAACCCGACCTTGTTGTTCGTGTGCAACAACAATGGAACGAGGCAATAATGAAATGCCCAAGCCCGCGCTAACACAACCTATTATCGTTTCGAGTGTTCCGAATTCCATCAACTTTACAGGTAATAAACCTTCTTCTTGTAGAAGATGACTAAATTTTTCTCTGTAAGAGCATCCTTTACGAAATACAAGCATCGTATGTGTACGGACCTCATGTATGGAGGATATAGGCGGATGCGATGCAGAGGTAACAAGAACCATCTCTTCATCCATTACCTTTTCTTGAACTAATTCAGGATGCTCAATAGGACCTGCAACGAAAGCCCCATGCAGTTCATAATGTAGAACTGCATGCACATGTTGTTCCGTAGGACCAGTGACTAGCGAGAAGTCTACATCTGGATACTGGGTATGATATCTGGCAAGAAGCTCGGGTAACCGAACTGCCGCCGTTGTCTCCATGGATCCAATGTGAAGCGGACCAGAAGGAACAGATGAGTCACTCAAGGCTGCTCTGGCCTCTTGGATAGTATTTAGGATTTTCTCTGTATAAGATACAAGGATTTGACCTGAGGGAGTAAGTAATATCCCTCGATTATGGCGATAAAATAACTGAGTCTGCAAATCAGCTTCTAGTTGTTGTATCTTATGCGTTACATTGGACTGAGCAAAATTTAATTTCTTAGCTGCTTTGGAGATGCTTCCTTCTTGCGCTGTGTGGAGAAAAACATGTAGTAACTGAATATCCATAGGGTCCTCCTCGATAAATTTGGTATCTAATTTTCTGATATCTAACATCTTGATTTTGAATTATACATGATAGGAAGACTTAATGTAAACTAGACTAAGTAGTTAAAGAAAAAATAAATTAGAAGGTGCATGAATGAAGAGACAGTCTGTAATTTTCTTGGTTGGAGGAATAGCAGCAATGATTGTTGCTATGGGAATAGGGCGGTTTGCTTTCACACCTATCCTGCCTCTCATGATGGAGCATCAATTATTCTCTGCGACTGGCGCTGGTTATTTAGCGTCAAGTAATTATATGGGCTATTTGATTGGCGCAATGATCCTAACATTTTTTCAGGTTAAAAACCGAAACTTACTTCTGATGATTGGATTATTCGTAAGCGTTGCTACAACATGGGGGATGGGAGAATTCCAAACCATGCAAATTTGGCTTGTGCTTAGATTTTTGTCAGGTATGGCGAGTGCTATTGTTTTTATAATAGCTTCTAGCATTGCATTGGAACGTGTATCACCGGTACAAGCCGGGATTTTTTATAGCGGTGTGGGCTTAGGGATTTCATTAACAGGACTGGTAGTTCCGCTATTTATCTTGAATGGTGATTGGATCATAGTATGGAAGGGACTTGGCCTTATCAGCATAGTTTTAAGCATTATTAGCTGGTTTTTATTGAGGCATAGACAAAGTGGTATGAGTGACACCAGTACCTCTCAAAGCAAAGCAGTATATGGAGCTCGAAAATCATTAATATATTTGATACTTGCATACGGTTTGGAAGGATTGGGATACATTGTTACGGGAACATATCTTGTAGCTTTCGCAAAGACGGTATCCGATATTTCCAACATTACATCGTTAAGCTGGATTTTGGTTGGTATTGCTGCGGCACCATCTTGCGTTGTTTGGTCTTTATTAGCAACAAAATGGGGTAAAAAATGGACGTTAACATTTTCTATGCTTACACAAGCAATCGGTATTGCGATTCCAGTTCTAATACCTTCATTCACTACGGTAATCATCGGAGCAATCCTATTCGGTGCAACACTTGTGGGGATAACAACTCTAACTTTCTCTTTCGCCAAGGACTTGTATCCTCAGGACAATCGAAAGATTATAGGATTACTCACGAGCTTTTATGGGTTAGGACAAGTAATTGGCCCACTTATTGCGGGACCACTCATTTCGTGGTACGGAAACTACACAGTTGCTATTCTTGGAGCTGCTGTCACCGTGCTCCTTGGTGCACTTATCTTACCGCTAGGTATCAGTAAGTCCCATTCAAATTTTTACCGGAATCAATTGTATGATGAAAAGTAATCATACAATTTGGTCCAATTTAGATACCTATAAAAATTTTTTGACATACTTGCAATGCATGATGAAACCAATTATTTATCCAAATCATACTTTCAAGGAGAGGATTGAACCGTGAACATTCAACTAACAACAGAATTGTGCCGAATTTTTAATATAAAATATCCTATTGTTTTAGCAGGAATGGCTGGTTTGCCGAATATGGCAGGACTGGTGGCAGCAGTGTCCAATGCAGGAGGACTCGGAACGTTAGGAGGAGCATACATGACACCAGAAGATCTGCGAAAAGCAATCCATGAGATTAAACAACTAACTCAAAAACCTTTTGCGGTCAATCTTTTCTCAACTCAAGTTTCTGATAACAACACGAGAATCAAAGAAGTGCAACATGAACTTAATAAGATGCGCGTTGAACTAGGAATCTCTCAAGCTTCAGATGAGAGCGTAAGTTCATCAAATCATTTTGAAGAACAATTTGCGGTCTTATTGGAAGAACATGTTCCTGTCATTAGCACGGCGTTTGGGTTACTTCCTGAAACACTCATACAACAAGCGAAATCAACAGGCATAAAAATTGTAGCAATGGTAACGACTGTATGCGAAGCAATTCAGGCTGAACAGGCTGGCTGCGATGCGATTGTTGCGCAAGGTAGCGAAGCCGGGGGGCATCGTGGGACCTTTGACGTTTCTAGCTCTCCAATGGGAGCTAATATAGGAGTTATGGCTCTCGTACCACAAATTGTGGATCATGTACAGATCCCTGTCATTGCAGCTGGCGGCATTATGGATGGTCGAGGTCTTGTCGCTTCACTTGCCCTTGGAGCTCAAGGTGTACAAATGGGGACACGCTTCTTAACTTCCTTAGAATCAGGAGCACATGAATCCTACAAGGATGCACTGCTGAAAAGTACGGAAGAAAGCACAGTTATCACGAAAGCATTCTCAGGTCGTCCTGCTAGAGGAATCGTCAACAAATTCATTGAACACTGGGATGCGAGCGGTGTTGAGCCACTTCCATTTCCTACACAGAATACGATAACACGGGATATTAGAAATGCTTCTTCTAAACAAAGTAATACGGAATATATGTCCTTATGGGCTGGACAAGGAACAAGAATGCTTACGGATCGTCAGAAAGCGGAGGATATTGTCACTGAAATACTCCAAAAGGCTCATTCACTCTTGTCTTAACAGTAGTGCGTAGAAGTCTCGTCACCTCACCATCAATTTAAGAAAGATGGTATTGATCAAGATAATCTAAGTAGATCCTTTTTGTGATATGAGGCTACTTCAATCCTCTGGGAGGTAAATGATTGATGGAAAAGTTAGATACGCTGTTTCGTCATAGGATAGGCGTCTTAAAAAACGAAGTAATAACTTTTGAAAATTTAGACATTGTTCTTGAAAAGACCGCAAGAGAAATACCATTTGAAAATTTATGCGTAATTGAAAATAGAACCACTGACATTACAAAAGAGAATCTAATTGAAAAAATAATTAAAAGAAATGAGGGTGGGCTGTGTTATGAGCTCAATTCTATTTTTTATTTATTTTTAATTGAAAATGGCTTTAATTCAACCCTGGTTAGGGGTGTTACATATGACCATATTGAACAACGGTGGAGTGCGACTGGAAGAACACATGTAGTCAATATCATAACTTACGATGGACAACAATATTTGGTCGATACCGGATTCGGAGGAAACTTACCGTTAAAGCCAGTCCCATTAAATGGGGACATTGCCATATCCAATAATGGTGAATTTAGAGTAGAAAAGGTGGACAGTGAGTATGGTGATCACTTGTTGTATATGAAGTTGGAACATAAACAAGATGATTGGAAACTAGGGTATGTTTTTGATTCCACAGTTGCAGTTAAGAATCTTTCGGAACTGAATGAGGTACAAAGGATCATATCGGAGCATCCAGAATCTCGTTTTAATAAGAAACCATTAGTCACTAGGCAAAATGAACGAGGAAACATAATTCTAACGGATACCTCGTTCACCGAATGGATTGATGGAAAAGAATATAAAAAAGAAATTGACAACAACATATTCAAAGAGATGCTAATGGATAAGTTTGGCATAAAGTCTTATTGAAAGTTTTGAACTAACGGAGAACGATAATTGTTTCTGGAATAGTTCCATTCTTTTAATGATTGCCCAGGAGGAAATAAGATGAAAAACTACATTTTTAGACAATTAAGATTTGTTCGAGAAAGCACAATTAATTGCGTGGCAGAAATTAATGATGAAGCATCACTGTTTATTCCAAAGGGATTTAATAATAATATAAAATGGAATCTAGGACATATATATGTTGTGCAAGAAAAGTTTGCATTTTATTTTATTAAGGAAAAAATGATAATGCCGAATAACTTTTCGGAATTATTCACTACTGGCACAAAGCCCACCAATTGGGAGGATCAGGCGTTACCAACAATTAGTGAATTGATCCAATTATCGGAAAATCAAATAGATAGAATCGAACAAACATTGGAACTTCGGTTAAAAGAGGTTATCGAGAAACCTTTTACTACGTCAACAGGTCTTACTTTATCAACAGTAAAAGAATTACTCAGTTTTTGTTTATATCATGAAGGTATGCATTTTGCTACTATAAAATCGTACGAACGAATTATTCAGAATAAGAGAAGGGATAAGGGTATTTAGAACAAACAAAATGTCCTACTTCTTAAACAATTATTAAATAACTCTATTTTTAGCACCGTCATAAAAAAGGACGGTGCTATATGTGTTAAGCTTAAAATTAAATTAGGGGGAACCCACAGCCGTCAAATTTTAAAAAATAAACTACCCCAAAACGAAAAAAATGAACTGAATTCCCACAAACAACTGTGGTGAGATAAAATTTTTGTTTTGGGGGTACTTCAAAATATTAGATTAATGGGCATGCACCAGAACCCGAAAAAATATAAAATTAACCGAGTTTCTACTATGAATTTCTAATAGAAAAAACGCCATCCTTTCTGATTCATATACAAAAAGAATAGCGTTTTTTTATTTTAGAGTTGTGCTATTGGAATCTGAGGATCGGTGTTTTTACTAGATAGAATCGGTTCCTTCTTCCTCATCTTTCATAACAGTTTCCATATAGTTTTTACCCCATTCATACATAGACTCCAGAATTGACATCAGACTTTCTCCTACTTCGGTCAGCGAATATTCTACCTTCGGTGGAACAACGGGGTACACTTCACGATGGACAATGAGATCCTCTTCTAGCTCTCGTAGTTGGCTAACAAGCATTCTCTGCGTAATTCCAGGCATCATAGATCTTAGTTCACCAAATCGTTTGGTTCCTTCTTTTCCCAAATGCCACAAAATAAGCATCTTCCATTTACCACCAATAATAGCAAGTGTCAATTCTTTTTCGCAGTTATATGTCTTATTACAAACATGTCCCATTTGTTTATCCTCCCCTATCTAATATAAATAGTAGATTTTTGTATACTATTTAACAACAATGTTCAGTACATAACAAAAAGAATAGCCATCATTGACTATCCTCTCAAATGACTGGCACCGCCTTACTCCCACTTCTATTTACAGAGATTACTTTTTTAGTATACGTCACGCTGATAACGTTTTTGCTTCTGCATTTCGGTTAAATATTCCTCTGCTGCATCACGGTCCATTTCGCCTTCTTTTTCAATAATATCAATGAGCGTCTTATGAACATCCTTGGCCATATATCTTTTATCTCCACACACATAGAAGTATGCACCGTCTTTAAGCCAAGCAAATAATTCCTTACTATTTTCAATCATTTTCTGCTGTACATATATCTTCTCTTCCGTGTCCCGTGAAAATGCAGTATTTAATTTAGTAAGTATTCCATCCTTTTGATACTTATCCAACTCGTCTTTATAAAGAAAATCAGACGCAGCATGTTGATCCCCAAAAAACAACCAAGATTCACCATGCCCTTTGCTAAATCCACGTTCCTGGATAAACGAACGGAATGGTGCAATTCCTGTCCCTGGTCCAACCATAATAATTTTTGTATCTGTATCCTCTGGCAGAAAAAAGTGTTTGTTTTGCTGAATGAAAATTGGGAGATTATCTCCTTCCTTGAGACGTTCTGAACATTGTACAGAGCAAACCCCTTTTCTCTTTCGTCCATGAGCTGTATATCGGACTACACCAATCGTTAGGTGTACTTCATCCGGATTAACTGCCGTACTACTTGCAATTGAATACAAACGTGGAGGCATTTTTCTTAAAAGAGAAACAATCTCTTGCGCAGATCCGTTCCATGGACCAAAATCACGTAACAGATCAAGGAAATCACGCCCTTCTATATACGCTTTTAGTTGATTCTCTTTCTCAGGTGTTACAAGCTGGTGAATCTCCTCGTTTTCTGTTAATTCTGCCGCTTGCTGTATTATCTTTTTTGTTAATAAAGTAATCTCAAAGTATGTTGTCAAGGCTTCAATAAGCGAAAGTCTGTCACCTTTTTTGTTAATCACAATGCTTTCTTGCATATCCCACTTCATTTCAGCAAGAATAGCATCCACTAGATCAGGATCATTACTTGGAAAAATGCCAAGGCAATCTCCAGGTTTATATGATAACCCGGAACCTTCTAATGAAAGCTCTATATGCCGCGTTTCTTTATGAGAGCCAGGCCCATTCAAATTTTTATTAGCAAGAACTTTTGCATGAAAAGGATTGGTCCTTGAATATGTTATTGGATCAACGTTTTCCTCTTTATTTATTTCATGGCTTTTCACATCATTAAACAGCACCATATTCACCCCATAAAAGAATTTAAAGAAGCCCACTTTTTATATAAAACATTGAACTTTTCAAATCATGATCTAGTCTACACGCCTACAGTGTTCTCATCCTTTTCTACAGCGTGCCCCCCAAATTCGTTACGTAGAGCAGCTACGACCTTGCCTGTAAAGGTATCGTTTTTTAAAGAACGGTAACGCATCAATAGGGCCAGAGCAATGACAGGGGTGGATGTTTGCAGATCTAATGCTGTTTCAACCGTCCATTTTCCTTCACCGGAGGAATGCATAATTCCTTTGATTTCCTCCAGTTTTGCATCCTTGGAAAAAGCACGCTCTGTTAACTCCATGAGCCAAGAACGAATAACTGATCCATTATTCCATACTCTCGCCACTTTTTCGTAGTCATACTCAAATTCACTTTGTTCTAATATCTCAAATCCTTCACCAATAGCAGCCATCATCCCATATTCAATCCCATTATGAACCATTTTTAAAAAATGACCGCTTCCTGCTCTTCCTGCATATATATATCCATTTTCTACCGCCGTATCACGAAAAATAGCTTCCACCACGTTCCAAGATTCAATATCCCCCCCAACCATGTAACAAGCTCCATTACGGGCACCTTCTATCCCACCAGAGGTCCCAACATCCATAATGCTAATACCATATTTCTTTAACTGATTGTAACGACGAATCGATTCCTTATAATGGGAATTTCCAGCCTCAATGATAATATCACCGCTATTTAAAAATGGTGTAACCTCATTAATCACTGAATCAACAGCTGTATGTGGGACCATTAGCCAAAGAACTCTTGGCTGCTCAAGTGATTGAACAAGTTCTAGTAAATTAGAAGTACCTTTAGCTCCATGCTTCTCCATTTCCTCTACGGCCTGTTGATTTGGATCAAAAGCCACCACTTCATTCTGATAATCTATTAAATTTTTACCTAGATTGAATCCCATTTTTCCTAGGCCAATTAATCCTATCTTCATATCAAAAACCCCCCCGAAGCGTAACTTTGTAAAAAAATTAATTACTGGAACGGAACTATTTACTTTCTGTTTTTTCATCCTTTTCCCACCAAATACCTGTGGTTAGTTATTTACAAGCCTAAGATTCTTCAGCAAAATTTCTTCCATACGATAGTTTACGATTCCCACCACTTAAAACCGTCCTCCTGTAACAATTGATCAGAAGCATCTGGTCCCATTGAACCTGAATGATAAGCATAAAGTGGAGTAATATTTTCCCCAAATGCCTCTAGGATTGGTTGTACCCATTCCCAAGATAGTTCAACTTCTTTCCAATGAGCAAAGAAAGTCGAATCACCACGTAAAGCATCAAACAACAAGAGTTCATAAGCCTCTGGTACATGTTTTGAACTAGCTGAAAAATCTATATTGACGGGTTCAATCTGATTCGTTAATGGATTTTTCATATTTAATTGCAATGAAATCCCCTCGTTCGGATTGATTTGAATCACTAAAAGGTTAGGAGATGCTACTTTATTTTGAGATGTATATAAATCTTTTAATGGATTTTTGAACTCAATCACAATACGTGTCAATTTTTCCTTCATTCTTTTTCCTGTACGGATATAGAATGGGACTCCACTCCAAAAGGGATCTTCAATCCATAAACGAGCTGCAATAAATGTATCATTCATTGAAGAATCCTTAATCCCGGGCTCCTGTGTATATCCAACAACTGGTGTTCCCTGAACTTTTCCCGATATATATTGCCCGCGAACAATATTTGTAACAACATTTTCTTTTCGCAACGGCCGAAGAAACTCCATAATTCTTCTCTTCTCATTGCCAATCTCTTTGGCATTGATTTTTTCTGGAAGCTGCATAGCAGTCATCATTAACAATTGTAGTAAATGATTTTGAAACATATCCCGGATAGCTCCTACCTGATCATAATAATCTGCTCTCTCTTCCACTCCAACTGTCTCACTGGCCGTAATCTGCACATTGGCAATGTACTGATTATTCCACAATGCTTGAATCATAGGATTAACAAGCCCTAATACTTCCAGGTTCTGAACCATTGGCTTTCCAAGATAATGATCAATACGGTAGATCTCTTCTTCCTCAAATGCTCGACTTAATTTTTCATTTAAGTCCTGAGCTGACTTTAAATCATGTCCGAATGGCTTTTCTATAATCAGGCGCTTCCATCCACTTCCAGATTTCAGTCCACTTTCTTTAATATTTGAAATAATGACATCCACGAACTCCGGTGCAACAGATAAATAAAACATACGATTTTCAGGAATTTCTAACTGTTTTTCTCTTCTTTGAATGGTTTCAAGCAGCTTTTGATATCCGTCATACTCCGTTACATCTAAAGAACAATACTTAAATGTGCGAAGAAACTCCTCCATTCTGAAAGTTTCATTTGGCAGACGTCTAGAAAACGTTTTTAAAGATTGTTCTATGTGGGTTTGAAATGTATAATCAGACCACTCTCTTCTACCTAATCCAATCACTGAAAATGAACTAGGGAGTTTTCCATCCAAAAATAAATTATATAGAGAAGGAAAAATCTTTCTTTTAGCCAAATCCCCTGTTGCCCCAAATAAAACAAAAGTCATGGGGTCCAATTCCAACATCTCTGAGACATGAAAGGACCCTCCCTCTAGATAACCCTTGTGCGGAATAGTTAATTCACTCATTAACTTTCTCCCCTCCTTCTTTTTCCTTTCCATCAACAGGGATTTTTTAACAATCACCTGTACTGACCCCAGTATAATGTTTACAATACACATTTGTAAGTACGCACTTTACTGTCATATAGTGTAAAAAAATATACTGTTGTTCATGAATTAGATAAACAATTGAAATGTCCTTATATGGTCGTCCATAGGTAACAGTGTTTTTACAATATACTTTTAGTAACTATATGATTTTAAAGTGCGTACTTTTTTTTTGGGGATTACAAATCTAGAATGAAGTTGTAGCAAATAAAAACCAAAATTACTTAAGGAGTGAAGAATTCATGGAACTTCAATTAGCGTTAGATCTTGTAAACATTCCAGAAGCGAAGCAAGTAGTCAAAGAGGTTGAGGAGCACATTGATATCGTAGAAATTGGTACACCTGTTGTTATTAATGAAGGCCTTCGAGCTGTGAAGGAAATCAAAGAGGCTTTTCCTTCTTTAAAAGTATTAGCTGATCTGAAAATTATGGATGCAGGTGCATACGAAGTAATGAAAGCATCTGAAGCTGGCGCTGATATTATTACCGTACTAGGAGCAACTGATGATTCTACCATTAAAGGGGCAGTAGAAGAAGCAAAGAAACAAGGTGTACAAATCCTGATTGATATGATTAATGTAAAGGATCTTGAGCAGCGTGCCAAAGAAGTAGATGCGCTTGGTGTTGATTATATTTGTGTACATACAGGCTATGATCTTCAAGCTGAAGGAGAAAGCCCATTTGAGCAGCTTCAAACGATTAAGCGTGTCGTAAAGAATGCAAAAACAGCGGTAGCAGGCGGCATCAAGCTAAATACCCTTCCAGAAGTTGTCCAATCACAGCCTGATCTTGTCATTGTAGGTGGCGGAATTACAGGTCAGCAAGATAAAAAAGCAGTAGCTTCCGAAATGCAAAGGCTCGTTAAGCAAGAAATCCTTGCTTAAAGGGGGGCATGACAATCATGCAAACTACTCAATATTTAACTGAAATCATAAAAGAGCTGCAGCAAACAGGAAAAGTAATACCAGATGAAGAAGCTGAAAAACTAGTAAATGGGATTCTTGAAGCAAAGAAGATTCTTGTAGCTGGCGCAGGTCGATCTGGATTGATGTCTAAGTCGTTTGCGATGCGAATGATGCATATGGGGTTAGATCCTTATGTAGTAGGGGAAACTGTTACCCCCAACTTAGAGAAGGATGACATTTTCATTATTGCATCTGGTTCAGGGGAGACAAAAAGCTTAGTCTCTATGGCCCAGAAAGCAAAAAGCATAGGTGCGACTCTGGCTGTTGTAACCATTTCCCCTGAATCAACTATCGGACAATTGGCAGACATTGTAGTTAAGCTGCCAGGTTCGCCTAAAGATCAGGAAGGAGCTCAATACAAGACCATACAGCCAATGGCATCCTTATTTGAGCAAACCCTCCTATTATTTTATGATGCTGTTATCTTGAGACTGATGGAGAAAAAAGGGTTGGACTCTACTACTATGTTTAGTAGACACGCTAATCTCGAATAACCTTATATTATATAGCTTCTCCTAAAAAGTTTATAAATTATGAAACAGATTAACATTTTATCCTCCAGCTCCAAAGCACGTCATCTTTCCCTATATTCCTAATAAAAGATGACGTGCTTTTTATAAAGGAGTATCGGCCATCATCATCAAGCTAAGTGAATTCAATACCCCAAAATGAAGAAAAATACGCTATCCTTTCTTAGAATTGTAGAAAAGGATGGCGTTTCTTATGGATATCCTATAGTAACCAATTTATGCCGACCAACTTTGGACAAGCAGCAGTGATTACGCCAAACGATATCCCATTCCCTCCCCCGCAATATTCTAATAGAAGGGGAAATCAATCAAAATATAGTTGTAACAGCTAATTTAAACTTAAAACTGTTGTATCAGGTTCGTGAAAGTGGTTCTGTCACCACATGGCGTGATTGCCACACAAATCTTTATCCAGATTGGAAACCCAAGAAAAAACTCACTGCACAAGTGTAAATAAGGAGGAGTCGCCATGTATCGAAAAGAGTTTTTTGTCTTCGACGAGGATCGTCCTGTCCCGGCAGTGATCCGTAATTATAAAGAAAAGGATTTTTCTGGTTTAATTCGCATTCAACAGGAAAGCTTCCCTCCACCATTTCCATCTGAACTATGGTGGAACAAGGAACAATTGCACAACCATGTTACTTTGTTTCCTGAGGGAGCGTTATGTATTGAGATAAATGGAGAGATTGCAGGTTCAATGACTGGGCTGCTTGTTGACTTTGACCCGAAGCATCCGGATCATACATGGGAAGGCATTACGGATAATGGCTATATTAGCAATCATAATCCTCATGGAAATACGCTTTATGTCGTTGATATTAGCGTGCGGCCTTCCTATCGAAAATTAGGATTAGGAAAATGGTTGATGCTAGCCATGTATGATGTTGTGGTTCATAAGAGGCTGGACCGGCTATTAGGCGGTGGAAGAATGCCGGGATACTATAAAAAAGCAAGGGAAATGACGCCAAAGCAATACCTCGAAGCGATCGTAAAAGGAGAACTAAAAGATCCTGTCATCACCTTCTTGCTTCGCTGCGGCCGTACCCCTGTTAAAATAGTAGATAACTATCTGGAGGATACAGAGTCTTCCAATTATGGCGTACTCATGGAATGGAAAAATCCTTTTCATACATGAATATTGAAATAAGGAGAATGGTAATTTCTGAATCTGTTTTAGCAATTTTATGTACGTTCATACTATTAATCTCGTTCATTCAGTACATGCCGCTGACTTTCAACAATTAACTCCATAGATCCTTACACAACAAAAAACACAAAACATATTCAACCCTTTCAGGGAAAAAGAATGAGGATCCAATAATAAAAAGCTTTGCGGGATTTTTTGCAAAGCTTTTGTAATTAGATGTATTACGATAATAATTTTCGTATTTCTTCTGTATTTAGACCTGTGAATTTTACAATGTCTTCTAACGGCATACCATTCTTATGCATACCACGAATTAATTGAATTTTTCCTTGTTCAACGCCTTCTTCACGAGCATGAGCTAACTTAGCTTGTTCATCGAGTAAAAGTGTTTCACATGCTTCATATGCAAAGCGGAAAGAAGATTCATGACTCCTATGTTCCCATTTATTCATTGCTTTTTGCAAAATTGGATCTTGATTCATCGCAATCTCCTCCAATATTCGGGTTAAATATTCATCTTCCTGTGCCGGTAATAATAACATCCAACGAACAAATACATTTTCCCACGGATTCACTTTTTCTTCATGCCACTGTTTCACAAGCTTTGGAATCTCTACAAAATGAATTTCAATATCGTCACTTAATACTTTCTGCATTTTTGTATTCCATAGTTGCCTGATCGTATGAAATGATTCTTCATTAGAAAATAACTTATCTTCCTTATTTAAATACTTTACACTAAAAGATACAAGTGCAAGGAGGAAGAAAAATGGCAGAACATAGTTTTCATTTAAAAGCAACCTGGCCTGGATTACGTAATGATGTGGGAGAAATCGAAACCGGCAATTTAATAACAAAAATCTCTGTCCCATCAGAAATGGATGGTCCCGGTATAGGAACCAATCCAGACGAAATGCTTCTTGGCGCAGCAGCAACCTGTTATATCATTACTCTAGCTGCTATGATGGAACGTAGCCAATTGGATAAGGCTGGTTTAACGATGATGTCAGAAGGAATTGTCGATGTAACCAAAGGTATAATTACGTATAAGAAAATTATCCATCGTCCTGAAATTATATTGAAACAAGATGCCTCCGACCGAGACAAAAGATTGGCACATAGACTTGCTGAGAAAGCAGAAAATTCCTGTATGATTAGCCGAGCAATTCGAGGTAATGTAGAAATTCAATTACAAACAACCGTTACAATTGCTTCTAGATAACCTATAGACAATTAAAAAAGATTAAGGAAGC
>NZ_JASATP010000056.1:0-35357 GCF_038440375.1 Bacillus sp. OTU530 | reverse complement strand
TGGTTCGCCATTCTTACCACTTAACGCATCTCGTTATGCAGAAATGCTCGGAGAAAAAATTGAAAAACACAATGCAAACGTATTCTTAGTGAACACAGGCTGGACTGGCGGCGAATACGGCGTAGGTCAGCGTATGAATCTTGCCTACACACGTGCTATGGTAAAAGCAGCACTTAACGGTGAATTAGACAACGTGGAAACTGGAAAGGATGATATCTTCGGTCTGGAAATTCCGCTCCATGTTCCAGGTGTACCTGATGGCGTATTAATGCCAGAACAAACCTGGGCTGACAAAGAAGCTTATCGAGCAAAAGCATTGGATCTTGCCAGCAAGTTCAAAGAAAACTTCAAAAAGTTCACAAGCGTATCTGAAGAGATTGTTGAGCTGGGCGGACCTTTGGTATGACGAAAAGCGAAGCCGACTGTTCCACTCTCAAGGAGAGAAAATACATTATCACGCTATAAACCATAACCAGGCTTATAGAAAACAGCATTTGCCGACAAAACCCATGTTTCTACAGCGGCAGTCCATGATGTAAAAAAGGATCCCATCGTGTCTCGAGCTCGGTGATAAAGTATTTATTTAGACACAATACGAACGCACTGTTGAAAAAGAAGGAAAAGATGCCGCGAATAATGCGTGAGCAGCAGGTGAAATTGTTGTGAAAGATTCTATTGTAGATATTTTCTTACAACAGATTTTAATTCGTCCTCGTGAGTTCGATATAGTTGCAACAATGAACTTAAATGGAGATTATATTTCTGATGCAGTGGCTGCGCAAGTAGGCGGTATTGGTATTGCATCTGGAGCTAGCATCGACTATGTAACAGGACATGCTATTTGTGACGCCTAAGCAGGAGCGCCTACATCCTTTCTGCGAATTTTAGGGTATAAGGGACGGTAAAAATGAGCAATAGAGAAACTAAAACAGACGTTATCTTAATTGGTGCCGGAATCATGAGTGCGACTTTGGGGACACTTCTGAAAGAATTAGTACCAGGCTGGAAAATTACAGTGTTTGAGAAGCTCGCAAATGCAGGAGAGGAAAGTTCTAACGAATGGAATAATGCGGGAACGGGGCATGCAGCACTGTGCGAGCTTAACTACACTGTCGAAAAACTGGATGGGTCTGTAGATATTAGTAAAGCTATAGAAATTAATGAACAGTTTCAGGTTTCAATGCAGTTTTGGTCTCATCTTGTAAACAACAAGCTGATACGTAATCCACAGGACTTTATCATACCATTGCCTCATATGAGTCTAGTACAAGGGGAACAAAATGTAACGTTTTTAAAGAAACGTTTTGAGGCTTTTTCAAAAAATCCTCTATTTCAAGGAATGGAATTTTCCGATGATCCGGAGAAACTGATGGAGTGGATTCCGCTTATTATGCAAGAACGTGCATCGGATGAACCTATAGCGGCAACAAAAATTGACTTTGGAACTGATGTCAACTTTGGCGCTTTGGCACGCATGTTGTTTGACCACTTAAATAGTAAAAATGTAGATATAAACTACAAACATAGTGTTGAGGATATTAAACGTACTAGCGACGGCTTGTGGGAATTAAAAGTGCGGAACCTCAGTAGCGGTACTGTCGAACGCCATGCTGCAAAATTCGTCTTTATCGGAGGCGGTGGAGGAAGTCTGCATTTGCTGCAAAAATCTGGTATTCCTGAAGGGAAGCATATTGGAGGATTCCCGGTAAGCGGAATATTTATGGTGTGTAATAATCCCGATGTTATAGCGCAGCATCATGCAAAAGTATACGGCAAAGCTAAGGTTGGTGCTCCTCCAATGTCTGTTCCGCATCTTGATACCCGATTTATCGACAATAAAAAATCGTTGCTGTTTGGACCATTTGCCGGCTTCTCACCAAAGTTTTTAAAAACCGGTTCAATATTTGATTTGATAACTTCCGTAAAATCAGATAATCTCTTGACCATGTTGTCGGCAGGTGCCAAAAACATGTCGTTGACAAAATACCTGATCCAGCAAGTTATGTTATCAAAAGAAAAGCGCATGGAAGAGTTACGTGAGTTTATCCCGAACGCTAAAAGCGAGGAGTGGGATTTAGTAGTAGCGGGCCAACGTGTGCAAGTGATCAAAGACACTGAAGCCGACGGTAAAGGAACGCTTCAATTTGGGACGGAAGTTGTTAGTGCCGCTGATGGTTCAATAGCAGCATTACTCGGCGCTTCTCCGGGTGCTTCTACCGCCGTTTCCGTCATGCTTGAAATAATAACAAAATGCTTTCCTGAACATATAAAAGAGTGGGAACCGAGGATTAAAGAAATGATTCCTTCTTATGGCGTGTCATTAATGGAAAACCCAACGCTTCTGCACGAGATTCATACTTCAACAGCGCAGACGCTTGGTCTAAGCAAAAAAGAGCTGGTCTTTAGCTAATTCTTTAGATGTAGAAACCAAGGTACTGAGTGATTAAGTGTAAGCAACATGTTTCATTCATGGACAATCGTTTCTATAGTGAAGATACAATGATTGAAAAAGCAGGGGTAAGAATGGAACTGAGTAAATAATAGAATATCGCTGGAAATAAAGTACAGAACCTTGAATCTATCTCTGGATTAAAGGTTCTTTTTTCGCAATTAGAGAGGCTACGATGATTTACCACAAGTAAAAGCGAAATTTTTTATGTGAAGTTGATATCGAATTAACTAAGATAAAAATAGACAAAAACTTACAGGACATTCAAATTAATTACAAACATATTGCGTTTACAATGATGAATAACGGGCATACTATTCAGGCAAATGATACCTCTGGCAGCAATTCAATTGTGATTGAAGGGAAACAATGTAAATTGATTCAAGTACATTAGCGAAAATCAAATTGACGGAAAGAGCTTTGATATGGAAGGACATCTTATTCACAGAAATGATGAAGAGTAACTTGCTGTTTTAGGTTTCCTTATTTCATCCGGACAAGAAAAAGAAGTCCTTGCTGAGCTGTTTTCAAAACTGCCAAAAGGAGAAACAAAGCAGGATATAGCATTAGACAACCCTATTGAAATGTCAAAGGAACAAACCGCGGCTTTTGGAGCAATATTCCCGAATAACAGCCGTCCCTTTCATCCAATGAATGACAGAGAGATTCTGACAAAGTAAACAAATTCACTTGAAATATTATGGAACAATCGACATTTTTATTTATAAATATTAACATAAAGATTTTAAGAAAAATATCGCAACAAACCATTTGTAAGCAGTTATTTGACTGCTTGCTTTTTTTAATTACACAAACTCTTATAAAAGTTGTATAAACTATAAAGTTTTTTGAAAATCACTTAAATTAAGATTATAAAGTAATAGGAGGTTATAACATGGAACCAGTGAAAAAAATGCAAACGCTTCCTTTATATAGAGGAGAATCTAGAAAATCAAAGTTTTTTATCAAAACTTAAAGTGTTGAAAGTAGGAGTAATTCCTTTACCTCTTTATGTAGTATTAGCACTGATTATTTATGGTGCATCTGTATATAATCAGCTCCCTCCTGATATGATTGGTGGTTTTGCCGTCATCATGGTTATGGGAATTTTACTTGGAGATATCGGAATGAAAATTCCTATTTTGAAAGATATTGGCGGTCCAGCGATTTTAGCGCTCTTAGTCCCATCTATTTTAGTATTTTTTCAGTTGATGAATTCGGCTTCGTTGGAAGCGGTAACAACACTGATGAAAACATCTAATTTTCTTTATCTTTATATTTCTTGTTTAGTTGCAGGTAGTATTCTTGGTATGAACCGTAAAGTATTATTACAAGGATTTACGCGTATGTTTATTCCGCTTATATTAGGAACGCTTGCTTCTGTCGTAGCGGGAGTTTTAGTTGGATTATTGTTTGGATATGATATGAAACATACATTTTTCTATATTGTCGTACCAATTATTGGTGGAGGAATTGGAGAGGGAATCTTACCACTTTCTCTAGCATACTCTCAAATTTTAGGAACAGCTGCCGAAACATTTGTATCGCAAATGATCCCAGCAGCTGTCATCGGAAATATCGTCGCAATTATTTGTGCTGGTTTAATGAAACGCTTAGGAGAAAAAAAACCGGAGCTTACTGGAAATGGTGTGCTAGTGAAAGCGAAAGGCGGCGATGGGATTACACAAGAAACGAGTATCAATAAACCTATTGATTTTTCGCTAATGGGCGCTGGATTATTGATTGCCTGCAGTTTCTTCATCTTTGGTAGCCTAGCGCATAAATTTCTAGGTATCCCTGGTCCTGTACTCATGATTGTGGCTGCAACACTGGTCAAATGTTTAAAAGTGATGCCTGCAAAAATGGAACAAGGTGCCTATCATTTATATAAATTTGTTTCAACAAGTTTAACATGGCCTCTCATGGTTGGTTTAGGTATTCTCTATATCCCATTAGAAGATGTAGTGAAAATTGTAACTCCAGCTTATGTTGTAATTTGTTCTGCAGTTGTTGTTGCAATGGTAGGAACCGGGTATGTTGTTGGGAAATTTATGAACCTGTATCCTGTTGATTCAGCGATTGTGACAGGCTGTCACAGCGGTTTAGGCGGAACAGGCGATGTGGCCATTTTATCAGCTTCCAACCGCATGTCATTAATGCCCTTTGCACAAGTTGCAACAAGACTTGGCGGTGCTGGCACTGTTATATTAGCAACATTGCTAATGAAATTATTAAGTTAAAAACTATGTTAAAACGAGTATCAGCCTAAGCCAAATATAGATAAAATATTGCCTTTATTCACAAAAGGGAGAGAACGAAAGAAAAGTTGCTAAAAATTCAACCTGCAAGCTACTACCCTATCGTGAATTCTCTTCCTTTTTACTAGGATAACTGAAAAATTCAACAAAGAGGAGCGCTATAATATGTCAACATTACGCGATAAAGCATTACAAATGCATAAGGAAAATCAAGGAAAGCTTGGTGTCTATTCTAAGGTTCCAGTACATGATGCAAATGATTTAAGTCTTGCTTATTCCCCAGGTGTAGCGGAGCCTTGCTTAGACATTCATAAGGACGAAAGCAAAGTGTATGATTACACAATGAAAGGGAATCTCGTTGCCGTTGTCTCAGACGGAACAGCTGTACTTGGTCTTGGGAATATCGGTCCGAAAGCTGCTATGCCAGTTATGGAAGGAAAAGCATTGTTATTCAAGTCATTTGCCGATGTGGATGCATTCCCTATTTGCTTAGATACAACTGACCCAGATAAAATTGTGGAGGTTGTTAAATTATTAGAGCCGACTTTTGGAGGAGTGAATTTAGAAGACATCGCAGCACCTCAATGCTTTGAAATTGAAGATCGTTTACGAAAAGTTT
Organism: Bacillus sp. OTU530; assembly: GCF_038440375.1. Taxonomy (NCBI): domain Bacteria; kingdom Bacillati; phylum Bacillota; class Bacilli; order Caryophanales; family Bacillaceae; genus Bacillus; species Bacillus sp. OTU530. Next base: position 30,031 of record NZ_JASATP010000056.1, on the reverse strand, counting down.
GCGATATTCCGATTTTTCATGATGACCAACATGGTACGGCTATTGTGACTGCTGCAGGGTTAATCAACGCTCTTAAACTGGCTAACAAAAAAATTGAAGAAATTCGTGTCGTGGCAAATGGTGCCGGCGCTGCAGGCGTAGCGATTGTAAAGCTACTGCTTCATATGGGTGTAAAAGATGTTATATTATGCGATACAAAAGGAATCATTTATGAAGGCCGTCCGGTCGGGATGAACAAGTTCAAAGAGGAAATGGCCCGCATCACAAATAAAGAACAAAAGAAGGGTACATTAGCAGATGCTCTTGTTGGAGCTGATGTGTTTGTGGGGGTATCAGCTGCAGGTGCCGTTACAAAAGAAATGGTTCGTTCTATGAATCAGAATTCAATTATTTTTGCTATGGCTAATCCAGTGCCAGAGATTATGCCTGAAGAGGCAAAAGAAGCGGGAGCACTCGTAGTAGGGACAGGACGCTCTGACTTCCCAAATCAGGTGAATAACGTCCTTGCATTTCCTGGTATCTTCCGCGGTGCTCTAGACGTTCATGCGAAGGAAATCAATGAGGAAATGAAACTTGCTGCTGTTTATGCCATTGCTGAGTTAATTGCAGATGAAGACCTTCATACGGATTATGTCATCCCAGATCCATTTGACCGTCGAGTAGCGGCTCATGTAGCAGCAGCTGTTGCAAACGCCGCAATGAAAACAGGAGTTTCACAAAAATATGTTGATGTAGAAGAAATCAAAAATCGCCTATTGGCATTGGTAGAAGAAAAACAACCTGTTTTGGTATAACTCCAGCCCAACTAAAAGAAAACTTATCTAATAATTGGTTCAGCAAAGTCTATTTCACACTAAGGATTGATGTTCATGTTCTTAAAAGAATTAACCAAAAGCTGCTTAATCACCATTACTTATTATCAGAACGAATCGTTACAAATATGCAAGGCCCGTGTTTGTCACCTTAATGTACATCAACAAACTCTTTCTGTAGAGGATGAACAGCGAAAGATCCTTACGATTCGTTTATCTGATATTAAGGACATTCATTAAGTACTTTGATTGTTGTGTAAATATTAATGCATGGAAAAAGGTTGTTTGATTCTTTTAGTGCCATTTACTAAGCAGCCAGCTCACCCCCCTTGCCTGGATAATCAAGGGGGGTGAGCTTGTCTTTTAATAAAGAATTGTTATCAGACTTATTATTTCTTTAGAGAGTATACTAAAGGAAAACTGGACCTAAATGCCACGGAGGCATCGCTATTTCACGAGTATTACAAAAGGAATTTAAATTACGAAAATTAAGATGAACAAATGCAATATTAGTTGTTGGCATGCGGAAAATCTAAGAAAGGGATACTATGTTTAAAATCACGAGTTTCAAGAGAATTTGGAGGCAAGGGTTATGAAGAGAAGGACATGGAATCTACAAGCGACCATTACGCTATTGGTTTGTGGTGTTGTAGCCATTTCTTTGCTCGTAACGGATTTATTAATCAGTAGAACTATAGTTGCAAGTATAGAAAAGGATCGAGGAGAAAAAGCAACAAATGTGGCACGTATGGTAGCACATTCACAACTCGTAACGGAAGCTTTAGGAAACCAAGAAAAGGAGAGTGCTATCCAAGAGTTTGCAGAGGAAACTCGCCGTCTTACTAATGTAAAATTTATTGTAGTGATGGATATGAATGGGATTCGTAAGTCGCATCCCGACCCTACCAAGATAGGAAAGCAATTCGTCGGCGGGGATAAGGCGATTTCCTTAAATGGAAAAGAACATACTTCTATATCAAAAGGTACGTTAGGACTATCTCTTCGTTCCTTAACACCAATTTTCGACCGTACTGGTAAGCAGTTAGGAGTAGTGGCGGTAGGTATTTCCTTAAATGATGTTCAAAAAGCAGTAAGTCAAGGCCACAAAAACATCTATACAGGAACCTTATTTGGAATAGTAGCGGGTGTTCTGGGTGCTGTGCTTTTGTCAAGATATGTAAGGAGAATCCTTTTTGGATTGGAGCCCTCTGCTATCGCTAAGTTATTTCAAGAGCGAGATGCTATCTTGCAATCAGTAAGGGAAGGAATTATAGCTGTTGACCAAGAGTCCCGTATTACACTGGTAAACAAAGCGGCTTTACATTTATTCCATAAGGCAGGGTTAGCTCAAGAACCGCGGGGAAGGAAATTGGAGGAATACTTGTCAAACTCAAGAATGGGAAGGATATTGAAAACCGGGGAAACAGTGCAGGACGAAGAAATGATTTTAAACGGTATCACGTTGGTGGTAAATCGTGTACCAATCTTTTTGAATGACAAGATAGTGGGGGCTGTTTCAACATTTCGGGACAAAACAGAAATTCAACAGCTAGCTGAACAATTGACTGGTGTACGTTTGTATGCAGAGGCGCTCCGTGCGCAGTCTCATGAGTTTATGAATAAACTGCATGTTATTTTAGGAATGTCGCATATGGGGTATTATGATCAAATGACAAATTATATACGTGAATTGGTAAATCATCGAAACGATGAAATGGGTGCTATATCCAAAAATATTAAAGATCCTGTACTGGCGGGATTTCTCTTAGGTAAATTAAGTTATGCGCGTGAAACCGGTGCTGAGCTACATATATCAAGTAAACGTAAGGTGCCTGATCCCCTTCATCCCTACATGTCTCACGAGTTAATTACAATATTGGGAAATTTAATTGACAATGCCCTAGAAGCAGTATCTAGCTGTCCTCGGAAGCAAATAGAAGTGCATTTCGACTACGGGGATGATATCTTAACCATTGAGGTAAAGGATACCGGAGTCGGGATAGAAAAAGAAATACAAAATCATATGTTTAAAAAAGGATTTTCTACTAAGGGAGAAAACAGGGGAGTGGGACTCTTTTTAATTCGTCAAAGCCTGAACAGACTGGGTGGAGAAATGGAAATTTCCTCAAAGCCATCTCAAGGAACGAGATTTGTTGTTTATATACCATACGATTGCAAGGGTGATACAGAATGATACATGTTCTCATAGTAGATGATGATCCGATGGTCGCGGAGTTTAACAAACGCTACTTGGAGCAAGTAGGAGGATTTCAGCTAGTGTCTGTTGTTTCTTCTGTAGATGCTGCGTTACATATATTGGAGAAACAGACAGTTGATTTAATTTTACTAGACATCTTTATGCCGGGGAAGACTGGGTTGGAGTTGTTGCTGTATATTCGAGAAACAGGGAAGAAAGCAGATGTGATTTTTATTACGGCTGCTTCCGATATGGAAAGAATTCAAATGGCTCTACGGTATGGAGCGGTCGACTACTTAATTAAGCCCTTTGAATTTGAACGATTTAATGAAGCCTTATCAGCCTATCGAGAGAAATTCATGTTTATGAAAAATCAGCAGGTATTAAGTCAGAAAGAGTTGGATCGGCAACTCCTATACAAAGAACCAAGGGCAATAGTAGAAGAGTTGCCGAAAGGATTAACAAAAAGTACGTTACAAGTGATATGGGAAACCGTACAAAGTATGAGAGAGTCTCCTTTTTCAACGGAAGATATTGCTGGACGTGTTGGTATCTCGAGAGTATCGGTAAGAAAGTATTTAAAATTTTTGGGCGATATAGATGCTCTCTATGTTCAAGTTCATTATGGAACGATTGGGAGACCAAATTACCAATATAAATACAATAAAGCAAAAGAAACCATAATAAAGAGCTTTCTGTAAGCGGTCTATATAGACCGCTTACTTATTTTAGTTACAAAATACATGATTGGATATATACGAGTCAGCATCAAAGATCATAATGAAGGTCGACAATTTGGTCTTCCACCTTTACGTCCCCGAGCATGGGCTGTCTTCAGGACAGTCATGGTACGTTCACGAATAGTGTTTCGTTCAAATTCAGCTAATACTGATAGTATTCCAAACATGGCTTTACCTGCGGCTGTACCGGTATTGATTTTATCTTGAATACTGACAAATTCCACTTCTTTTTCGCTAAGTCCTCTTGCTAAATGAACTGTTAAAATGCTGCTCCTAAAGCATTTGTTCCCTTTTTGTTTTTAGGCAATTTCCTCTTTCCATTGAAAATAGAGTTGGAAATTGTATTTAACATCAAATTTATTTTTTAATTACAAAAAGTCTTAAAAAGTTACTTATGTATGAATGTTCATTAGAAAGTAATATGATAAGGATACAAGAGGTAATAATATAGAACCAGTGAAGAAATGCAAACGTTTTCTGAATCTAAAAGAGAAACCTTCCTCATCTATTCATCTTGTATCGAAGGGTTATATTAATATATTAGAAAATAGATTGTTTGATTTTTTAAAAATTAATCATTAGGCAACCTATTTGAAATCGCTTGCTAGATAATCGAAAAGTTCCCTAAACAAAGTTTAGATAAAAAGGAGCAGTGAACATAATGACAAAAGTGATTGCAATTAATGCCGGGAGCTCTTCTTTGAAATTCAAATTATTTGAAATGCCGAATGAAGAAGTACTAACAGCCGGGTTAGTAGAACGTATCGGTTTAGATAAGGGAGTATTTACTATTTTAGTAAACGGAGAAAAAGTAACAGAAATAATAGACATTCCAGACCATGCTGTTGCTGTTAAAATTCTTCTTTCTAAACTAACAGATCTTGAGATTATTCAATCGTTAAATGAAATTGAAGGAATCGGTCATCGTGTTGTACATGGTGGAGAGAAATTCAACGATTCTGTTTTCATTACAGAAGAAACATTAAGAGAGATTGAAAATTTATCAGAGTTAGCTCCTTTGCATAACCCAGCGAACATCATCGGAATCAAGGCGTTTAAAGAAGTTTTACCGAATGTAAATGCTGTAGCTGTTTTTGACACAGCATTCCACCAAACAATGCCAGAACAATCATTCTTATATAGTTTACCTTATGAATACTATGAAAACTATGGCATTCGTAAATATGGTTTCCATGGTACGTCACATAAATATGTATCTGAAAGAGCAGCAGAATTATTAGATCGCCCTATAGAAGAATTACGGCTCATTTCTTGTCACTTAGGAAATGGTGCAAGTATCGCGGCAATTGAAGGCGGGAAATCTATTGAAACTTCAATGGGCTTTACACCACTTGCAGGTGTTGCAATGGGAACTCGTTCAGGAAACATTGACCCTGCTCTCATTCCATTCATTATGGAAAAAACAGGTTGCTCAGAAATTGAAGTGTTAGATATTTTAAATAAAAAGAGTGGTTTATTGGGTATTTCAGGATTATCCAGTGACCTTCGTGACATCGAACAAGCTGCTGAAGAAGGAAATGATCGTGCAAGAACATCTCTTGAAGTATTTGCTAGTCAAATTCATAAATACATTGGTTCATACGCAGCTCGTATGTGTGGAGTAGATGCCATTATCTTTACAGCTGGAATTGGAGAAAATAGTAGTGAGGTCCGTTCACGTGTGTTACATGGATTAGAATTTATGGGAGTTTACTGGAATGCAGAATTAAATCAAGTTCGGGGAAAAGAAGCGTTTATTAGTTATCCGCATTCTCCAGTAAAAGTTATGATTATTCCAACAAATGAAGAAGTTATGATTGCTCGTGATGTAGAACGAATAGCTTTACATCACAAAGTATAAGGACTTTTGAAATATTTTATCCAATGTGAGAATGGGGATTTAAGATGAATAATCATCTACTGTCCAATAAGAGGAAAAGAGGTGAAGGCTATTGAAAAAGAGATGGATAGTTCTGCCTATTGCCGTATTTTCTCTTTTAACTTTGATAAGCTTTGCAGTTCGTTTTCCTAAAGAAGAGAATAAGCCTAAAATTATAGTTGTTGTACCAAGATTGGATATAGAATATTGGAAGATTTTTGAGTCAGGAGCCCAAAAAGCGTTTCATGAATTTGGCATAGACGGTAAGGTAATCGCTCCTGATTCTGTCTCTCCCATTAGTAATCATACTAATATGCTAAAAAAAGTTCTAAAGCAACAACCTGATGCACTAATCTTAGTTCCTATTGACGACCCATCAACCACTATTCCCGTATTGATGGAGTATAAGAAAAAAAGGATTCCCGTATTTCTTACGTCCAGGGACATGGAATGGGAGTACAAAACCGCTTATATCGGAACGGATAACACGGTATTAGGAGAAACAGCAGGAAGGTTATTAGGTTCGATGCTGCAACCAGGAGATCAAGTAGCTATCATTTTTGGAAGTTTAGAGGATCGAACCATGATCGATCGAAAGAATGGTGCAAAGGAAGTTTTAGAAGATATCGGAATCGAGGTTGTCACAGAACAAATAGGGTATAATCATTTTGGGAATCCAAAACCAGTAATGGAGAGTATCCTACAGACTTATCCAAATATCAAAGGTGTAGTTGCGACTAGCGATCGATTGGCTCTTGAGGCATTAAAAACAATAGAGAAAGATGAGTTAAAGATCCCTGTCATCGGTACAGATGGTACGATTGAAATGACAAAATTCATTAAAACAGGAAAGATAAGTGCTACCACAGCACAGAACCCTTATGATATGGGATATCAAAGCGTGGAACAAGCGCAGAAAGCAATTAAAGGAGGTAACGTTGCAAAAAGGATTGATACTGGAATTGACCTAATAACTAAGGATAATGCTAAAGAGAGATTAAATTTCTTAAAAGATGTATTGCATTGAAGACATTTGTTTATAACAATATATCACCATAACATGATAATGGTTTTGTTGATTAACCTTTGGTCTGTCCCTAGGCTAGCCATGATTTATTCACGAATAATGTCCCGTTCAAATTCTGCTAAGACTGATAGTATTCCAAACATAGCCTTACCTGTATACCAGAACCGCGTAATCACAGTCGATAAGAATCCAGCGTATCCTGTAGCTAGGAATTACAAGAAGAAAAAAGCATGCCTTTTGGTACGTAAATAAGACAACAGAGGTACCTAAATAATATCATTGAGCAAGACCATCGATTTATTAAGAAACGAGTTCGTTCTATGCTAGGATTGAAATCGTTTTGAACTGCCAAAAAGATATTGAGTAGTATGGAAGCAAGTTTTCTTACGGGAAAAGTCCGTCAAAAACCAGAAAGAATTTCTACATCAGTTGTTTGGATTTACAGTATAAGGTAGGATTCCGAAAGAAGTCTACTTATTTTTTCAAACTTTCATTGTATTTGCACCAGAGTCTAATGAAAGCATAAGTATAACTGACAACAAACTAAATACAAATAATCTTTGAAGGAGAGAATTTACTAATGATAGAAGAAAAGATTGTTGTACGTATTCAAAATGGTCTTCAGGCTCGAATTGCTACAGAATTTGTGCAAAAATCCTCATTTTTTAACAGTGAGATAAACTTAATTAAAAATGGAAGGTCAGTAGTCGCTAAAAGTATTATGGGGGTTATGTCTCTAGCAATTAGAGAAGGCGAAGAAATTACGATCATTGCAAATGGAAGCGATGAACAAGCAGCTATTGTGGCTCTAAGAGATTCTCTTTCGAATAAAAAAAGCTAGTTTTTAAAGGTTTTGTCAAAATGACTGGGAGTAGATGAGGTATAACTCTTTGATTACTAGTAAGAAAGACCAACATAATCAAAGAGTTACAAGTCAAATTATTTTTTGTGCTCTCTTATTAAAATTCTTCCTGCTGCCATAGTAAAGCTGCGTTTCTTTAATAATCTTTTTTACATAGCGGCTTAGATACGTATAATCATAAAACTCCTTGCTCCTAGTAGGAATAAGCGGAGTCTCATCCAAACGATTTAATTCAACCGGTAGCCTTCGTCTTCTTCTACAATCTTTCAGATCCTCCAATACATAAGGAAAAAGGTTCTGGTGCAAGAAATCTAGTAACTTTGGACGTACTGATATTATCAATCTAGAAAACTGCCCAAAATCGAAAAGAATTCATTGATAAGCTGTTCGGTATCGTATCATAATCCGTAAGTTAGTAGAAAATTCATATCCTACGTTTTTTATAAATTATCTTTGCACCAGAACCGAAGAGCATATATTTTCTTCACAAAACTCTTGTGCCGCACCTTTGATACTTGAATCGAAACACTAAATGACTCACGACCAAAACCACTTCCTGGTACTGACCCTAATTGATAGAACGAAAGTGTTTGACCACAACATTTTTAAAGGTAGATGTGCCTCCTTCAGAAAAAAGTGTTATTCCTTTATCATTTAAATGAGGAAATACTTCATTCGAATAGGTTACATTACCATCGTCAATGAATACTTCGATACTTGTTTTATCAACAAGAACTTTCAAATGAACTTTCTTCTTACTTGCGTCAAACGGGGCTTTATTTTCAACATATTTTTTACTCTTATCGGGTTGGTCTGTAAAAGCTCTATTAACATAAGAAAAGTGATCTTGTATAAAAAAGCCCACATCAATATGGCGTGTTTTGTCCGTTGACTCTCGAATTCTTAATCCTACATTCTTGGCATCCGACCAAGATATATCAGCATCAAGCTGATAAACGTCACCTTTTACTTTAAGGGTTTTTGAACCATTAACCTCGATATGTTTAAAATGATTTGTTGAGAAGGTTAATTGATTCAATGCTTCAATAGGCTGTGAAGTAAGAATGTATGCATCGTCATCTTGTTTTTTTAGTTTAATTTGACGAACAATGGAATCCCCCCCGTTAAAACCGTCTTGCAATGTTGGTGTATTGTTCGGATAATCCCAATTATTTATCCAAGCCAAAGCGTAACGTTTATCAAATTTATTTCTGCTTTTACCATCTTCAAAAGTAACGCCGGCGTACCAATCGAAACCATAATCCAACCAATGTGGTTCACTGTGATCTGCGATAAAGTCCTTTCCATTATAGTTACCGATCCAATATGCGTAGGTATTGGGTTTACCTATGGATTTTCCATTCGCACTGGCGCCTAGAACCCACTTATATGTCCCGTCATTTGCCCGCATCATGAAAAGATCAGGACATTCTACAACTCCTATATTTTGTGTGAAGAACCCTCCTGTATAGTGCCATTCTTTTAGATTATGGGATTCATAAAAACCAATCTTCGTTCCTTCAGCTAAAGCCATCATCCATTTACCAGATTGATTATCCCAGATAATTTTTGGATCTCTAAAATCTTTTGTCCCTGGATTAGGCATAATCGGATGATCACTGTAAGATTTAAACGTTTTTCCTTTGTCTGTGCTATACCATAGATATTGCTCCTGTTTTCCTCCGTCGGCAGACGGTTGGGTTACAATCGCCACAATGGCTCCTTTTCCAAAGCCTCCAGTGTTTTTTCGGTCAACAATGACTGATCCTGACCAAATATCACCATTTTTGTTTGTGTACTTAGGAATGGCCACCCCTTCATCTTTCCAGTGCACCAAATCCTGTGATGTCGCATGCCGCCATTCTGTACCATTACCACTTGGATAATCACGGTTATAGAGATAATAGTAATGATACTTTCCATCAAAGTAAATAGGTCTCTGAGGGTCATTTTTCCATTTGTCAGGAGTACTAAAATGATACACGGGTCGAGAAGTTAACTTGGAGTTGGTGACCGATTTATTTATTTTCTTATCTATATGAAGGTCCAATAATCGTATGCAAAATATGATACCTAGGCAGATAATGAAACCACCTATCCATATATGGACTTTTTTATTGAATACTCTTTTTTTCAAAATAGATTCATTCCTTTTTAATTTTGTTGGGAGCAGATTATCCACCATATAACTGACTTATAGTTTCGACTTATTAGTAAGGGTATAAGCAGTTGATACGATCACTAGCAATAACGCTAAAAAATTGATGAACGGATAAGCATTGTAATAAGGGAAGGTCGAAAAAACTAATCAGTTATATATACATTCAAGCTACTTCTTTTAGAAATGAATGTGTTTAATATCTAAAAACAAAAGAAAATGGCGATAAACTATCACCATTTCCCCTAATCTTAAGCTTTCTCTTTTTTAATTATAAGCCTGTAATTATTGTTGTAACTTAGGTGGATGTACCAAAAAATAAGTAAAATAGGAAAAACTATTATTTGTTTTTACCATCAACCGTTAATTGTCCTTGTTCAAGAATGCTATTTGGTACAACAGATGTTTTGGATCCCTGAATGTTAAGTAAAAAGCTTGGTGCAAAAGTAGAATGGTGGTCTGTATAAAAACCTCTATTTGTCATATAGCTTGTGATTACTACATTATTACCTTCTGTTTGCGGTATAGCAAAGTGAGAGTAAGTCCATGTAAGATCATTAGGATCAAGACCCATTCGCAATACAAGTCCGCTTCCGTTTAACGGTTTATATGGGCCGGTTAAGGAATCGGATACATATCCTAACATGTATACATCATTCCAGCCTATTCCATCAATGGTCATTTTGGATCCTCGCGAATCTGTAAATAGATACCATTTATTATTCATTTTAAATATGTTAGCACGTTCAATTTCATCTGTTACGGTATTAGATGCAATCAACGGATCCATTACTTTTTTGAGGGTATAATCATCATTTAATTCAATGATACCCAGTGCACCGTTCGCGAACTCAGCGCTACTTTTTTTAGGGCTTTGCAACAATTTATTTTTTTCAGCTTGGAAGAAGGCATTACTTCCACCATAATAAGATTTATTGTATAGCGATTCCGCTCCCTGGTAACCATCCTCTGTCCCTGTATTAGCTTCAAAAACAAGGTATTTATGGCCATTGTCTTCAACATAGTGAGGATCCCTTAATGTATGATTATCCCATGTATTAGTATTAGGATCGGAAGCTTTAAAACCTTGTAGAGCAGTTTGATATTTTTTACCGTCTCCATCAAAGATAGATTTGAAATCTTCTACACCATCAACTTTCAGCGTATTAGCATCTGGTTGAGACACATTAACTTGGGCTGTTGTTAAGGTTTGTTTACCATAGTGTCCGGAATCTGGTGCCCAGCTATCCCGATCTGTATAAAATAAACGGACTTTCCCATCAGAGGTTAAGGTTGCAGAACCTGACCACTCTTCTGCCTGATTTTTAAGAATAGGATCATTAGAAGCGAATTTATCACTATCTTTAAATACTCTTCCGGCATTTTTCCAGCTATCAACAGATGTGTCGCCTATTTTTTGATAGAACATGTAAATAAACGTGTCCCATCCTCTTTTAGGGTCTCCTGCTAAAGCAAAAACGATATGGTAACCATTATAATTCGCCACTGTTCCATCAGCGTTTTGAAGCGGCCAGCTATCCCATACATCTAAATCTATTAAATTACCAAACTGATCATAGCCTTTTGCTGAAGAAAGATTTTTAATTTTGGATGCATCGAATTGAGGCACTTTAAATTGATCACTGTTTTGCTGTCCAGGTATTTTCAGCATGTCATAACGTGTAATATGGGAAATTCCATAATTTTTGTTGAAATCTTGACTGTCTTTTTCTGCAGCAAAAGCTTGAATTCCACCACTCATTACTAATGCTGTAGTAAAGGTTAATGCTGCTGTTTTTCTGATAACTTTTTGGATATTCATAAATTTTCTCCTCCTCTTAATCTTCATTAGATGTTAAAGACAAGCATTCTTTATTCATTTCTTAACTTACAGGAATGAGTGAAGAATGAAGTGCTGACCAGCACCATCTACGTATTTTTCCAAGGCTGCAGGGTTCGTCATCATTGCAGCAGGATGGACAAAGTCATTCATTATGGCTTCATATATCTAGGAAACTACCCTGCTCATTAAACTAGAAAGACATGAACTAAAACAAAGGTGCACCGATTGATAAAGGGCATGGATTTCTCAAAACGACGAGTTAAAATGGTTTCCTACCCCTATATTTTCTTAAGAATGTTTTACAGAACCGATTCCGCTATTAATTTACATTCTTCTCTAGAGGGAGTCAACTGGCGTTGTAAATCAATATCAAAAATATCTAAAAATTTAAATGGATCATTAAAACTGAGATCTAGGCAATGAAAGCGAATAAAAAACAAAAGAATAGCATAGAAAAATAAAATCAAAATTTTTTTCGAAAATAGATATTTTTAGTTATGTTAACTAAAAATATCTGTCATTTTTGTTTGGTTTTATCTACGTTGTTAGCATTGGTTTTTATTTTTATAGGTTTTTTTGTCGTTTTTTGCATAATTACACTAGGATATTCGAAGGGATTCACAGTTAACAACGGGTAAATTCTAATAAATTAAGTAAATTAATTGGAAACACATTGAACGAAATCGATTTTTTTGTTATGATTCATTTAATATTTTTAGTAAATTTAACTTAAATTTACTTGTCTTTACTTTAGGTAGTAATAAAATGGCGATAAGTTTTTTGCATGACCGCTTACATGACAGGAATGTACCGATGAAAGCGGTGCTTCAGACAGAGTTAATCATTCGAGAGAGCTGTCAAGCTCAGCAATAAATAAACTAATTATTAATTGCGAATCTTCACATCTTTATTTATATAGGGCATATACGCCCATCCCAGCGGAATTGGAAGAAGCGACGATAGTAGACGGATGCAGCACATGGAGTGTGTTTTGGAAAGTTATTTTTCCATTACTTGCACCAATTAATGCGACAATTGATATCTTGACGTGCTTTGGGCATGGAACGACTTTATGCTGCGCCCATTATTTTGAATGATCTAGCAGATACAATGCTTCCGTTAGCTCAGTACGTATTCCAATCTGAATTTGACAGAGATTATAATTTAGTATTTGCTTCGTACTTATTAGCACTGTCACCGATGGTTATTGTGTATATCTTTGTGCAAAAGTAGATCATTGGCGGTGTTCGTCAAGTGAAAATTGATACAACAGGTGGTGATATGATTACTCTTCATATGTATGTGGACCGCTCTTCATTAGAGCTGCTTATCGATGATGGCGAACTTGCGATGACAAGTCGTATATATCCAGATCCGGCAAGTCTAGGGATGGAATAGCATAATTACTAGAATTAGAGGCATGGACATTGAAAGACGTTTGGGGTGTATCTTCATAAGACTTGAGGGAGACAGGTGATTATGCATGATTGAAAAAAAGGTTATTGTTCAGCTTCAACAAGGTCTTCAGGCTAGATCCGCTGCTAAATTCGTACAAAAAGCATCCTCTTTTACTAGTGAGATACACGTGATAAAAGACGAAAGATCAATAGTTGGAAAAAATGTTATGGGAGTTGTGACCAGAGCAACTAAGAAGGGAGAAGAACTTACACTCCTCGTAAATGGATATTGCTGTTCTATGGTTCTAACAAATTATTTTTACACCAGAACCACTTTTATGGTTCTGGTGTAAAGGTAAAATAAAAGAGAATAAAGCACATATATTCCTAGTGGAATCGTATCTTATGCTGTAAGCCCAAACAATTGATGGATGAATTCTTTCTGATTTCGGACAGACTGATCCCGTAAATCAATCTGTTCTTTTTGAATCATATGCATGGCTTCTACTCCTGAAAGAATAGATGTAGCTGTGTCAAAAGACTTGAACCCTAACATAGGAAGGACTCGCTTCTTAATGAATCGATGATCCTGTTCCACGATGTTGTTCAGATATTTTACTTGCCTTATTTGGATGCCTTTCGGCATCTTTTTTTCATTTTTTAACTGTTGAATCGCTACTGGATAGTTATCTACTGTTATGACATGAGGATTGGCAACATAAGAAAAAGTCAAGGCGTTTTTCAAGAAGCGCTTGGCTGATTTGGCATCTCTTGTTTTACTAAGGAAAAAATCAATGGTATTCTCAGCTGAATCGACTGCAGGGTATAGGTACATCCATTGTCCTTTTACTTTTATGTACGTTTCGTCCACTCTCCATGAGTCATTGGTTTGTTTGAGATGACGTCGGATTCTCTTATTTAACTCAGCACCATATTGATGTACCCAACGCATAATGGTTGTATGAGCAATGAATAAGCCTCGTTCCTCCATCATTTCCACCAAATCACGAAAACTTAGGTTGTACTGTAGATACCATCTACCGTTAATAAAATAATATCAGGCTGATGGTGCTTCCATTTGAACAAATTGTCCTTTTCCATATCGATCACACACCTTTTGTAGAGTAATAGTATCAGTATGTTCAGGAGCAGAACCAAGAAAACAATTATTTTGAGATTCGTAGACGGATATGAGCTGTCATTAAATTTGGAATAAATTTCTTATTCATGGGAATTGTTTACGAGTGTATTATGGAAGAGGCTAAAGAATAGAAAGAGGTATATATATGAATCACATAGAAAAGTTTGGTTTGAAATTATTAGGATTATTACTCCTTGTTGTATTTATCTGGGGATTGAGCAATGTTGCATCCAATGAAAAAGCAGAAAAAGAGGAAGCATCTAGGATAGCAGAGGAGGAAAACACACAAGAGATACAGAAAGAAAGCGTTGAGGAAGAGTCTGAAAGGAATCAGGAAGCTCCTGTCACCACTTCTGTTTCTCCAGCAGTAGTAGAAACAACCACAATACCTTCTCCAGCTTTTACGCCTGAATCTGTTATCACAACAGAAAAGACAAGGGATGAAAAACGTGACGAACTGATACAGATTGCAGAGAGTGTCAGCAGTCTTGCAAGTGGAACTGGATCAGATTGGGAAAATGCTGAATGGAGCGAAAGAAATACACTTGTAAATGATGTACTAGAAGCTTGGGGAAATCACGGATACACGGTGACGGAAGACGATATATGGTTTATGAGCACGCTTGATGTACGTTATAATGATGGACATACAGCTGAACCGATTTCGTATATACTCGCTGTGTCTGGTTTGGCAAATGGAACAGTAGATTGAGAGTTCTTATCAAGATCTAAAATCGAAAAATGCTTAAAAATAAAAGACAATCACGTATTAGACATGACTAAAATGTGATTGTCTTTTTATATGGTTCCATTAATAAAACATGGGCAATGTATACTAAGAAACAAAAACAGCCCCGTTCGGGTTGCCAGTTGACATAACCTTCGGAAGTGGAAATTAAATTTCTCCCTTATTGACTTGAAATAAGGTTTATAATGGAGTTCCATAAACCTTGGATTGAATATAGTACACCTCTCCATATTCAGAACTTAAAAAGCCAACATTTTGTTTGTCTAAGTCTACAAGATCCTTAAACATATCAGGAATATCACAATCCCAACTAATGTTGCAATTCCTATATAGGTAATTGTTGCTGTTAGGGTTTGGTGTGTGAATATACACCGCATCTTGTCCAGCATCATGTACGTGAATAGATACCCAGGACTGATATGGGTTTATCTAATGTTTCGAGATTCTATTGTTTTGTGTTCATATAATCAACGATATAGGAAGTAAGACTACGGTGCACTGGATTCCGACTTGATTTTCTTATCTTTCACCTTTTTGAAACGGTTGCGAATGATGGCAACAAGTAACATTAACAACGGAATAATCATAAGAAAAGGAATGTGAAGATAATATCCTGTAATAACAAAGCCTTCTTCCAAATGTTCGGCAAAATCTGAGGCAATCACTATTGACAAAAAAATGAGAATAATCCCAACTGGTAAAACTATTTGTTGATGATTTTTTAACTTGAACAAGTCAACTATTCCGATGACCGCACTATAAAAAAAGATAGATGCTTTGAAAAACACCGTAATTAATAAGGTGTAAACAACAATAACATCAAGTCGTTGTAAAAACTCCATAAGATTGACCACTCTGATAGTTGATAACAAAGGAAAAACGGACCTCTCCACTTTCTCGACATCAAGAACGACGATATTTAAACTAGCTGTCCAACTTAAGGCCAGACCGCCTGAAATCAAGGCAGACAACCATACCTTTTTCACTGATTCAGGTCGATTCAAATAGGGAAGTAGCATTGTAAAGACAATCATTTCTCCAAAAGGGAAAGAGATAATCAACGGAAAGACTGTCGTTAAGATTGGTTTCCATCCATTTTCCAGAAACGGTTGCAAATTATGGGGATGCCAATTACCTGAAACAAGCACTAAAAAATTTCCTGTTGCCCCTAATAGGAGCAAAACGACAATAAATACTTCTGCTGTCCTCCCTAATACTTCAATGCCTAGAGAAAGTACATAACAAATGGTCAGAACCATTAAAATATTGATCGCCAACAACGGTGTTTTTGGCAATGCCGATGAAATCAGCAAATCACCGAACTCACGCAGATTTCGGGCAGCAATGTATAAAAAGTATAGAATGTATAACAAGCCAATGATCCATCCAAGATATTTTCCGAATATTTTTCTGGCGTATCCGGTCAACGGCAGGTTGGGATATTGGCGAAATAAAAAGTAGTGAATGAAAAATAAGACAATTCCTGCTCCCAATCCTAAAAGAATCGCAAGCCAGGCATCTTTTTTAGCACCTATCCCATAACTTACGACCAATGCAGTCCCCATCTCAAACAGAAACATCAGGGCAAATAGTTGAATGGCACTAACTTTTGCTTTCTCCATCGTCTAAGAGATCTCCTCTTCATTATCCATTACACGGATTGATCCACACGTTTATATGTCTCATCTAGTTATTTATCCTATCCTACTTTCCTATTCTCAATACTTTTAAGGAGTAACGAATGCATATTGCATACATGTCAGATTTACATAATCCCATATTATCGGGATTGGGATTCCCTCGGGTATCCGCATCAATACTGGGTTTCCCCCATTCTCGGACAATAGAAAATATGCAGTATTTTATGCAATGCCCAAGCGACGAGGCTTTTGGCCTCCCAATCTTTTGACGAGTCTCCCTACCTTTTACATAAAATCCTGCATATTTTTTGGACATACTTGATTCATGACAAAGATAGAGTAACAGGGAAATGAACAGGGCGCTTCTAACTTGCTGGGGTAATTTATTTTCTCAGATTGATGGGCATGCGTCAGAACCCCATAAAGAAGAGAGTTCGTTCCCTGTTAGGATTGAAATTACAGCTACCTTGATTTTGAGAGGCATCGAAGCTATGCATATGATAAAAAAGGGCAACTTGTTTTACAGGACAAGTCTATCCAAAATCAAGTAAAGTTCATCCATCAATGATTTGGAATTACTGCGTAAACCCCGATTTTATATGGAATCTGTATGAATATCTCAAAATCGTACCATATTTGCACCAGAACTATAGTTGACAGAATATGCACATAGGTGTAAATTACATATATAAGTAAAAAATGGAAATGTAGATAATTATCCTGTCTATCAATAACAAGACCGAACATCAAATTAACGATAAGATCAGCTTACAGGATGATGTTAACTAAAATGTGGTAATACTTGCACACCTAATGAATTTAAGAGGGTGTAATTTCCAAGGTTATGAGTTTATTCAGCACCTAATGAAATCTGGCTTTGATTCCACACGTAGATTGAGGGGGTTTTACCATACATTAAGACAGGTAGAGGAAGAAAATATGATTAAAATGGAATAGAGTACCGAATCTGACGTTCCTACTAAACGAGTATATACTAGCTAGTAGCGCTGATCTTGAGGTGAATGGATTGGTGTGTTAGAACAATGTCAGAAAAGGTTAAATCATTTCTTCACCATGTACACTCGATTTTTTATACCTTTTCAATCTATACAAATTGAGACCACAAGAACGAATAGACAAAAATATATAAGTTAATAGCTGAAACAACAGCTATTTTATATATAAGAGGATAAGTAGAGGAGGATGTAAACATGTCTGCACAAGTTGCTAAAAAATCTAAAAGGAATAACCAAGTTGCTAACATATTTGAAATGGATCATTCTGTGAATGTGTTCCATCATATCGTATGGGGTGGCTGGTTAAACAGTGTGAAATTCGTACAGGCTTATCAACGTGAAATGGAAGGCTTTGCTTTTCAAGCGATAGAACACCAAAAAGATATGTGGATGCAAGCAAGTGAAAACCTAGGGAAAGTAGAGAGTGGAATCAATCAATATATGGAGAATACTACATCGTATTTCCTTGAAAGTCTTAAAACTCTGAATCTGATATCCGTTTCTAAGAATGTTGAAGAATGGAGTAAGCTAGGTAAGGAAGCAACGAAGCACCTGCAACAATTATATGGAACACCTAGTAAAGCTACCAACAACCTAATAGAAACATATTTTGATCAAATAGAATCCACATTGAAAACGACTATTCAACAACAGCAAGCGATTCGTGAGGAGTTTTCAGCTTGATTGGGGAATGTTATAAGATCGGTAAAGAAAACCAATAAAAGTGATATGGAAACATAGAATGTAAGTCGGAACGCTACATTTTATATGTTTAACTCATGAATGAAATTCCTCTTGTTCCTGATAAATATATTCCTGTCAAGTAGACAGGAGAAAAACCCACTAGGCAGTCTTAGTTTTATATTCGTGAGGACTAAGATTGCCTTATTTTCTTTAATATTTCTCTTTATTGGGAGATCGTCAGCATTTTGGAAAAAAACCACGCTAAGAGATTTCGAGTCATTTTAACCCTATTTTCAATTGTGTTGCATTAGCAACCGATCTTATTAGTTTTTATCGTTCTAGTACAACACAAATGATGTTGTGTGGTATTAAATACCCTTAGCGTTGTTGAATGCAAAGTTTTTGTAGTTCACTACTTTTTATTTAAATAAATTTAAAACGCTTATAATGGGGTAACTGCCTATGTACAAAAAAAATCTCGTTCCTCTGGATGAACATCAAATTTTTTTGCAAGGGCCGATCGTGGTGTTGAAGTGGAAAAATGCCAAGAATTGGCCAGTTGAATATGTCTCATCAAATATAGAAGAAAACTTAGGATATAAAAGAGAAGACTTTTTGTTAAGCCGTATAAAATATGCAGATATCATTTTTGGGGACGATTTACTCCGAGTTTCAAATGAAGTTTCGAACTCCAGTTTAAGTGAACGCAATATGTTCGAGCAAGAGTACCGAATTATAAAAAGTAATGGAGAAATTATCTGGGTCTACGATTATACAACAATAGTTAGAGATGAGGATGGGTCAATTACTCATTTCTATGTTTATATTTTAGATATCACTAAACATAAAAGAAATGAAGAAGTCTTTAGGAGAACAGAGAAATTAAATACAGTGGGGGAACTTGCTGCAGGAATTGCACATGAAATCAGGAATCCTTTAACCTCATTAAAGGGATTTCTTCATCTAATTAAAAATGGAGAATTAAAAGAAGAGTATACGGATATCATGGAGTCAGAACTGGATAGAATAGAGTTCATTCTTAATGAGTTCCTAGTGCTATCTAAACCGCATTTAACAAAATATAATAAAAAAGATGTTCATGTCCTGTTTAAGCAAATTCTTCCGCTCTTTAAAACACAGGCAGCGTATAAAAATATACAATTGGTTACTGAATTTGATTCTGAAGAATTGCTGATTAACTGCAATGGAAATCAATTAAAACAAGTATTTATAAACTTCATAAAAAATGCCATGGAAGCCATGTCGAGTGGCGGAGTTATTAAAATTGAATGCAAAAAAGAACATAATGAACTCTATATTCGTTTTATCGATGAAGGTTCCGGTATTTCCGAAGAAAACTTGAAACGTCTTGGAGAACCTTTCTTTACCACAAAGGAGAACGGTACAGGTTTAGGTTTAATGGTCAGTTTCAAAATTATCCAAGAACATGGCGGAACTATTCAAATTAAAAGCCAATTAGGCAGAGGGAGTACATTCGAAATTAAATTGCCTTTTTGTTAAAGAGCTTTGAAACAGTAAAATAAAATCTATACATAATAACAAAAACCTATTGATATAATCAATAGGTTTTTGTTATTATAAACCTACTAAAGAAATGGAGATATTTAACAATGAGGGTACCTATTGGAGCAATTGCCAAAGAACTTGGCGTTCAAGATGCGACGATTCGTCGATGGGAGAAAGAAGGACATATTCGTTCAGAGCGAACTCCTGGAGGCCATAGACGTTACGATATGGACGAGGTATTATCCTATGCCAATCAAAAAAAGAAAAAACAAGTAGAAAAGATAGCAATTGGTTACGCTAGGGTCTCTACACTCAAGAAGAAAGATGATTTAGAACGCCAAAAACAAGTATTGGAATTGTATTGTGCAGCTAAAGGATGGAAATACAAAATCATTGAAGAGATTGGTTCTGGTTTAAATTACAATAAAAAAGGGTTACATGAATTGATTCGACTCATAGAACTAAACAAAGTAAACACACTCGTGCTTAACTATAAAGACCGATTATTACGTTTTGGTTCTGAAATCATTTTTGAAATGTGTCGTATTCATGGGGTGGATGTTGTCATTTTGAATGAGGATGAACAAAAAACATACGAAGAAGAGCTAGTGGAAGATGTTTTAGCTATGATTACTGTATTTTCTGCAAAACTATATGGAAGCAGAAGTCATAAAAATAAGAGAATGATAGATTCTGTTCAAAAAATGATAATGGAGGAGAATGGTGGAGCGAATGTCGAACGAGAAGAAGGTGAAAAAACAGAATAAAAGACCGAGAATGAAGAAAAATATAAAACAATTCAGCATCGCAGCACCAAGAATCAAACAGATGATTCGTGAGAGTGGTTCTTGGAATGCAGAATCTTATTCTGTTTATGTTACTCAAAAGCAAGAGTTTTTGTTCTCTATGGGCGAATTAAACTACCTTGCAAATCAATATGGAAAAGTAAAAAATTATGTATATTCTCGATTTTCCGGAATCAATAGCCTTCATCTATTAAAAGATTATAAAAAATCCATTCGAGATACATAGACAAAGAAGGCTGGTGGATTCGCAAAACAGTGGAAACTACCAGCCCGTTATTGGAAACAAGCTTTAGATGAAGCAATTGCAAATATAAAGTCTCTTTGGTCGAACGCAGTTAGGAAAACGAAATCGTGTGTACATAAAAATGAAAACCTTACAGAGGACGAGAAACATTGTATTTACTATATGTTAAATGATTTTTGTTTATTTCAACCTATTCTGCAGAGACGAACATTTGAATGTCCTATTTCTATTCAGGGTCTAGTTATACGAGAACATTATATACATCATTTGATGTGTCGATTATTGAGAAGGTATCGAGGGAAAGTTCCTCATACAAAACAGAATAAAAGTATGATGATTGATGCAAATATGTATCGATATGATGAAAACAATGGGAGGAATTACATCAAGATATCCACCCGTAAACATAGTAAATTCGCTACGTTTTGTTTGCGAGATAAAAATCAATATAAGGGAAATTTGCGAATTCTTATACGAGATAAAGGAATTGAAATTCATCGAACTGTTAAGTGCAGAACTTAAAAAGTGTGGGTAGCTAAAAACATAATCGCCATTGATAAAGGCTATAACAAATTATTAGCGACATCGCAAGTATGCCACCTCTGCGATGAATTCGGAACGAGAAAAAATGAAGTGTTTATTTGTAAAAAGTGTGGGCAGATGGATGCTGACTCGAATGCAAGTAGAAATATATTGGAACGGTATACAGATACAGACATTACTAAATATCTTTCTTATAAAAAGGTGAAAACCATTCTGTTGAATCGTTTGAAAACAAAGAAAAAGTACCCGCAAATCATACGACAGTTTACGAGTACCCTATAAGGTTTATCATGTTCTTTTGTATGACAAAAGATAGGAGCCCCCTATTTTTTCACCGAATGGGCGTACAAAGGAACTTGGTATTCCCCCGTGTCGGTTGTGGGAGGGTGCATACAAGTATGCACCGTACTGGCCCAACCATGACCTATTTCCGATGGAGATAGGAGCGAATTACAGAAAAATCTATCTATTAAGGGGTTATGAATAGATTTGTATAGGTTTTTCTGACCAGTAAAGGTAATGGTATGACTGTCGAGGTCGACACCTAAAACAAAGCCTGCATGTCTGTTAATAGAAAGCATGATTGGTCTTCTGCCAAGGTTTTTATGCTCTTGCTTTGTTTCAATAATTAGCTCTTCAGCTAATAAATCAGACACCTGTACAGAAATAGTTGCTTTATTTAAGCCAGTGATTTTTGATAATCTGCCCGTGAGACCATTCCATGTTCAATAATTTTGCTTATGATCAAGCTTCTATTGATTTTTTTGATGTATGTCGCATCTCCTGTAATCATATATTGCCTAGCCTATATTAAAAAGCTTCCATATAAATATTGACGGAAAGTAGCTGTAATGATATTATACAAGTGATTAATTTGTTTGGTAAACAAACTAAAGGGAGGTATAACAAATACGCATATCCCTTCAGTGAGAGGCTGATCCAAGTTTTTTGACACTTTGAGAAAGTATAAATCTCTAGTAGGAAGCCCATTCGACGTAGCGAGAAATTTTAGGAATAAAGGATAAGTGCAACTACGCTTCTGTCTTCGCCCAAGGGCAGGGCTCGCCAATCAGCGGTTTTTTTTGAAAGGGATTACACCTGCTGGGTATCGCTTTTACAGTACATTGTATATAGCTTTCTAAGAGATACTTAAAAGAAAAAGGAGTGAAGAAGTTCGTGGGTATTTTACAGGAATTATTAAAAGATATTCCAGTGCCAAAAATGGCGAAAGTAAAGGTGAGGTTTGACGATACAAAAATTGAAAATCTTGAACAAGCTTTACTGGACAAACTGCAGCAGGAATATATCCAAAACAAAATCCGGCCAGGGATGGAAATTGCAGTAGCAGTAGGAAGTAGAGGACTTGATCGTCTCGTTGAAATTACTGCGGTCACAGTGCGGTTTTTGCAAGAGTTAGGAGCCAAGCCTTTTATTGTGCCAAGTATGGGAAGCCATGGTGGTGCGACTGCAGAAGGGCAGCGTGAAGTGCTAGCTCACCTTGGTGTTACAGAGGAAAGTGTAAACTGTGAGATTCGCTCCTCAATGGAGGTCGTGAAGCTTGGAGAATTGCCAAATGGGCTGCCTGTTTATGTTGATCAGTTTGCTGCTAAAGCAGACGGTATTGTCGTCATTAATCGAGTGAAACCGCATACGGCATTTCGAGGACCTGTTGAAAGTGGCATTATGAAGATGATTAGCATTGGTCTAGGAAAGCAAAAGGGTGCTGAGGCCTGTCATCAGCTAGGCTTTAAGTATATGGCTGAAAATGTACCGGCAATGGCAAAGATGATTATGGAAAAGCTTCCGGTGCTATTTGGGGTTGCGACGCTTGAAAATGCATTTGATAAAGTAGCAGTCGTCGATGTTATGGACCCTACAGAAATTGTAGAAAAAGAAGCTGATTTGCAAAAGCAAGCGAAGGAGCTATTGCCGAAGCTCTATTTTGGACAATTAGAGGTTCTCGTGATTGATCAAATTGGTAAAAACATTAGCGGTGATGGAATGGATCCAAACATTACGGGACGTTATCCAACTCCTTATGCATATGGCGGGCCAGAGGTTAACAAAATGGTTGTCCTCGGTTTAACTCCTCAAACAGAGGGAAATGCCAATGGTGTTGGAACGGCAGACTTTACTACACAGCGACTTGTAGACAGGATGGATCTGGAAACCACCTACGCTAACGGCTTAACCTCCACTGTTGTAGCGCCAACCAAAATAGCGACAACACTGCCAAATGATAAGGAAGCTATTCAAGCAGCTATTAAAACTAGCAATATTTTAGATTTTTCACAGGTGAAAATGGTACGTATTAAAAATACATTAGAAATCAGTGAGATTGAAGTATCGGAAGCTTTGCTTGAATATGTAGCAAATCACCCACAAATGGAGCAAATCTCAGATTTGTATGATTTTCCATTCGATGAAAAAGGAAACTTATTCTAAATAAAAAATAAATAGAGGGAGAGTAGAAACATGAAACAATTATTTGATTTATCTGGAAAAACAGCAGTTGCAATCGGGGGAAATAGTGTACTGGGATCCGCAATTGTCAAGGGACTAGCGGCACATGGAGCGAATATTGCGATTGTCGGGCGCAACTTGGAAAAGGCACAGGAGGTAGCTAGGGAAATAGAAGGAAATGGGGGAACTGCAAAGGCCTTTCAAGCAGATGTGAGTTCACGAGATTCTTTAACCCAAGTAGCTAATGAAATCGAACAATGGTCTGGCGGATGGGACATCCTCCTAAATGCGCCGGGTAAAAATAGTACGACACCTTTCTTTGAGCTTGAAATGGAAGAATGGGATGACATCATGGATGTGAATCTAAAGGGAATTGTGCTCACTTGTCAGATTTTCGCGAAGAGAATGATTGAGCAAGAGCGGAAAGGAAGCATTATTAATATTTCATCCGTTTCTTCTACAACACCATTATCAAAGGTATTTACGTATTCTGTATCAAAGGCTGGTCTTAATAGCGTGACGCAATATTTAGCACGTGAATTTGCGCCAAATGGAATTCGTGTAAACGCAATCATTCCAGGTTTTTTCCCTGCTGAACAAAATCGTAAAATCCTAAGCGCTGAAAGAGTTGAGTCTATTATGAACCATACACCGATGCAGCGTTTTGGTACTCCGGAAGAACTGCAGGGGGCTGCCGTTTGGTTAGCTTCAGAGGCGGCTTCTAGCTTCGTTACAGGGACTCTGATTCGTGTTGACGGCGGTTTTGGAAGCATGACCATTTAAACCGGAGCACATAAAGCAAAGCTAGGATCAATATGCTAACAGTGGTAGGCATTACAGATAGAGGTAGATGATTGAGTATGGAGGGGAGATCAGGCGATGTTAACAGAGAAGTATGAAAAACTAACGTCTATTCTCGAAGAAATGGGTTCGGTTGTTGTAGCATTCTCTGGGGGAGTGGATAGTACGTTTTTATTAAAGGCAGCTGTTGACACGTTAGGTACTGATCGCGTACTTGCTGTAACAGCTGACTCTGAAACATATCCAACAAGTGAGCTGGAGGAGGCAAAGCTACTTGCCAAACAAATTGGTGCCAAGCATCAAGTGATTGAAACATCAGAATTAGCAATACCTGGTTATACGGAGAATAATAAGAATCGATGCTACTTCTGCAAGAGCAGTTTATTTGATCACTTAATCCCAGTCATGAAAGAAAAGGGATTCCAAAATGTAGTTTACGGAGTAATTGCTGATGATCTGAATGAACATCGACCAGGTATGCAGGCTGCTAAAGAAAAAGGAATCCGGGGGCCTCTCCAGGAAGTGAATTTGTTTAAACAGGAAATCCGAGAGCTTTCACGTGAGTGTCATTTACCGACATGGGATAAACCATCATTTGCGTGTCTCTCCTCGAGGATCGCCTATGGTGAACGAATTACACAGGAGAAGTTAACTAAGGTTGAAAGGGCCGAAATGTATTTAAAATCCCTTCGTATCCGACAGGTTCGGGTTCGAACACATCAAGAGATTGCAAGAATTGAAGTCGAACCAAACGATATGAAGATTGTGTTAGAGCATCATGATTCCATTGCAAGAGAGCTTCAGCACTATGGATATAAATATATTACCTTAGACTTAATTGGGTATCAGAGCGGCAGTATGAACAAAGTTTTATCGTCATAATGGCTTTAGTAGGAGATTTGGGAACAGAAAAGGCTTTGGATTCACTCAAAGCCTTTTTCCAAGCGGAGCAGTAGTAAAAGAAAAACACCTATTGTTGTGGGGAAAAGGAAGATGAAGTATGCCAAGAGAGTTTGTAATGGGGCTTGATATCGGGACAACGAGTGTGAAAGCATGTGTATTTGACTTAAGCGGACATATAGTCGCTGAGGTAGAGAAAATGAACACATTCTACTATCCGCAAACGGGGTGGGTAGAGCAGGATCCAAAAGAAATCGAACGATCTGCTGTACAAGCCATCAGGGAAGCAATCAGGCAGGCTGGTATCGAAAAGCATGAGTTGATTTCTTTAGGATTTTCATCGGCTATGCATTCGCTAATTTGTATCAATGAGGATGGCGAGCCGCTATCTCCTGCGCTGATTTGGGCAGACGGGAGAAGCCATCATCAGGCGGAACAGATATTAGAAACAATAGGAGGAAGCGTTTATTCCAAAACCGGAACGCCTATTCATCCGATGACTCCATTCATAAAATTATTATGGATGAAGGAAACAGCATACGAACCTTATCATAAAGCAGCATATTTTATGTCCATTAAGGAGTATGTGCTTCAGCGTTGGTTTAATAAAAGACTGATCGATTATTCCATGGCATCAGCAACAGGATTGTTTAACCCTAGCTTGTTGGAGTGGGAACAGGAATTATTAGAGCTTTCTGGTGTGAGGAAGGAGCAGCTATCAGAAATCATTCCTCCTACAAGGATATTAACGAACATTCATCCAGAAATTGCTGATGAGATGGGAATCGATGAGGCAATGCCTTTTGTGATTGGGGCAGCTGATGGTCAATTGGCTAACCTAGGGATTGGAGCCATTCTCCCTGGCGAAGTAGCTGTTTCAGTTGGTACAAGCGGAGCAATTCGGCAAATTACAAAAGGGGTTACCATTAACGAGAAGCATGAAACCTTTTGTTACTCCTTTACAGCAGATTTCTCCATTATTGGTGGGCCTACGAATAACGGAGGCATTGCTTTGCAATGGTTAAAGGATCTATTAAATGACGAAGGTAGCTTTGAAGAATTTCTTAAGGAAGCCGAACGGGTGGCTCCTGGCGCAGAAGGAATCGTCTTTTTGCCGTACATTAATGGGGAAAGAGCACCATTATGGAATCAGCGAGCAAAAGGAAATTTTTATGGAGTCACTCTTACACATAAAAAGGAACATTTTATTCGAGCGGTTCTAGAGGGGATTACTTTTAATTTATATCAAATTGGGAAAGCCTTGGAGAGGTTAGCGGGCAGTCCGAAGAGAATTTATGTGAACGGTGGGCTGGCTAGATCAGGTCTTTGGCTGCAAATGATGGCTGATATATTTGAAGCAGAAATTTATGTTTCAGAAAGTCATCACAGTGCCGCATGGGGAGCAGCGTGGACGGCTCTAGTCGGTATTGATAGAGTGAATTCATTTGAAGAAATTAAAGGGAATATACCACTTGGACAGGCCGTTCTTCCCAATAAGGAAAGCAGCGTAATTTACCAAAAGATATATGAGCAATATGCACAATTAGCAAAGGATTTGTCTAAGTATTTTTAGAAGAATCGAAAGGTAGGGAAGCCAGATGCTCGAAGATATTTTAGAACAGGTTCAAAAAGGAACCCTGAGTGTAACCGAAGCAAAGGAACAGCTAGCTACATTTGAGAACTTAGGCTTTGCGAAGGTGGATCATCATCGTAAAAAACGACAAGGCTTCCCGGAGATTATATTTGGTGAAGGAAAAACTGCAGAACAAATCATTTCGATCAGTCAGGCTTTACAATCAAAAAACAACCAAGTATTAATCACACGAATCTCAAAAGAAAAGGCTGAAATTGTCCAAGGAGTTTGCCCGGAATTTATCTATAATGAGACAGCACGTATTCTGTTTTGGAAAGAGAATAGTACCGCAGAAATAAACTCACAAGGGTATGTGGCTGTCGTTTGCGCCGGCACCTCTGATTTAGGAGTAGCGGAAGAAGCGGCAATCACAGCTGAAGTGTTAGGAAGCAAGGTGAAACGTATTTATGATGTAGGAGTTGCTGGCATTCATCGACTGCTCAACCATCTCGATGAAAT
This sequence comes from Bacillus sp. OTU530, assembly GCF_038440375.1. Classification (NCBI taxonomy): domain Bacteria; kingdom Bacillati; phylum Bacillota; class Bacilli; order Caryophanales; family Bacillaceae; genus Bacillus; species Bacillus sp. OTU530. Next base: position 2,511 of record NZ_JASATP010000056.1, on the reverse strand, counting down.
ACAACGTGCTACTGTCATAGTGGCAGTTGCAGGTATGGAGGGCGCTCTTCCGAGTGTGGTCGGAGGTCTTGTCTCTGCCCCTGTGATTGCTGTTCCAACAAGTGTTGGATACGGTGCTAACTTTAATGGATTGTCCGCTTTACTTACGATGTTAAATTCCTGCGCTTCAGGAATTAGTGTCGTGAATATCGACAATGGCTTTGGTGGAGGATATAACGCTGCACTGATCCATCAGCTTGCACAAAAAGGAGTAGAGAAGTATGAAGACACTGTACTTTGATTGTTTTTCAGGGATTAGTGGAGATATGGTTATCGGGGCTCTCCTTGACGCTGGTGCAGACCCAGACATACTGGTAGAAGAATTAAAAAAACTTAACATTACAGATGAGTACGAATTGAAATGGAAAAAGGTCGTGAAAAATGGGATAACCAGTACAAAATTTGATGTGATGTTACTGGAAGAGGATCATCATCATGGGCATAGCCACGACCACGAACATGGTCATCATCACGAGCATAGCCACGACCACTGTCATCATCACGAGCATAGCCACGACCACGAACACGGTCATCACCATGAGCATAGCCACGACCACGAACACGGTCATCACCATGAGTATAGCCATGACCACGAGCACAGTCATCATCATTGGCATAGCCATGACCACGAACATGGTCATCATCACGAGCATAGCCATGGCCACGAGCACAGTCATCACTACCATCATCGTGCGTATCAGGATATCGTAAAGCTGATTGAAGCAGCTGGTTTTTCCGAGCCAGTAAAGGATACCGCTTTAAAGATTTTTAAAAAAATTGGTGAAGCAGAAGGACATATTCATGGAATTCCACTAGAACACGTTCATTTTCATGAAGTCGGTGCGGTAGATTCGATTATTGATATCGTTGGAGCAGCAATTCTTATCCATCAATTAAATATAGCGAGAGTGAAATCATCGCCAATTCCTGTAGGCACAGGGAAAATTCATATTGATCATGGTGTATATCCAGTGCCTGCACCTGCTACATTGGAAATTTTGAAGGGTGTACCTATTGCACAATCAGAGATTCGCTTTGAGTTAACGACTCCAACAGGAGCAGCTATTGTAGCGGTGCTTGCAGAAGAATTTTGTGCCATTCCTTCCATGAAAGTTGAGTCAATTGGCTATGGTGCTGGAACAAAGACATTTAAAAACCACCCCAATGTGCTTCGCGTCGTCATTGGAGAATAATGATTATATTTTACGAGAGGGAGTATGCTAGATGGTTTCTCAACCGCCTCCAAATCACGAACATCTCGATGATCAAATGATCAAAATGGAAGTAAACCTTGATGATGTTTCAGGAGAATGGCTTGGTTATGTAATGGATTTACTTTTTGAATCCGGGGCAAATGATGTCTTCTATACCCCCATTTATATGAAAAAAAATAGACCAGGGGTTTTACTTCAACTACTCTGCTCTCGTAAAAAGCTAGCTACAATGGAAGAAATACTCTTCAAGGAAACCACTACGCTTGGTATACGCTATTATCCATTGACCGTTCACCGGCTGGAAAGAGTGTTTCGAAAGGTTGAAACGGAGTGGGGAAGTGTGACGGTAAAAGAGGGAATACTGGCTGGACAAATTGTGCAAAGGGCACCAGAATTTGAGGAATGTAAGCAGATTGCACGACTTCATCATGTTCCTTTGAAAAAGGTGTACGAGCAGGTGTGGAAGGCATTGAAATAAGGAAAGGTTAGGAGGTTACCCGTTAATGATTAGCTTTATGTCAGTATTATTTCTAGGATTTATTTTAGGAATCAAGCATTCGATAGAGCCTGATCACGTTATTGCCGTAGCAACTGTTGTCAGTAAAAATAAGAAACTATCACGTTCTGCATTAACAGGTGCTTGTTGGGGAATTGGCCATACAAGCACTTTATTAATCGTAGGACTCATAATGGTTCTGATGAAGGGTGAATTATCCGATAAATGGGCAATGTCATTGGAATTCCTTGTTGGGGTAATGCTGGTATCCCTTGGAATGAGGAGCATGCTTTTCTATAAAAATATAAATATAAAGCAAGCTGACCATTCACCAGAGAGGGCCTCCTTAATCAAAGTAACTTTGATCGGCTTTATTCATGGTCTTGCAGGGAGTGCAGCAATGGTTGTCTTAACGATGTCAACTGTATCTACAGTTTGGGAATGTATCCTCTACATTGCAATATTTGGCGTTGGCACAATTTTAGGAATGCTAACATTTACAACGATCATTGGAATTCCCTTTGTGTATAGTAAGAAAAATTTAAATCTTAACCGTTCTTTAACACAGCTTGCTGGAACTGTTAGTTTTATATTCGGCATTTACTATATGTACAACCTTGGGGTTACAGAGGGCTTATTTCAGATGTGGGCTCAATAACGAGTAATGATTGAACCTGGGCATCCATCTTGTCAGCACTTAGCGTAGAAGGTTAATTTTAAAATTTAAATGTGATGTATAAAGGATGGCAGCAACGGCTGCCA
>NZ_JASATP010000055.1:0-35657 GCF_038440375.1 Bacillus sp. OTU530 | reverse complement strand
ATATACCAAACATGTTCTACTTTGTAAACATGTTTTTTTATTTTTTGTTATCGCTGTGCGTATCACCTATCAGCGACGAAAAATAATATATCATATCTTCTTTATACTTTGCAACAATTATTATCAAAAAAATTTCCTGAGCAAGAATAATACTTGTTCTTAAAGCCATTCCTACGAATAACTACCTGTCGTATATTTTAGAAATAAAACATATTGCAGAAACCTGTACATAAGAAAAGCGGAGGTTCAGCCCTACGCTGCCATTTTGAGCCTTGGGAGCTAGACATCATCCCAAAAAGTTATACTTTCTTATCTTGTAAAGAAAACTCGTCGATTAGCAAGCCCTGCCTTTGGGCGAAGACAGAGGCGTAGTTCTATCTATACTGTATTTCTAAAATTTCCGACTACGTCGAATGGACTTCCAGCCGGAAATTTATACCTTCCTACAGTGCAACGAAAAAAACACCCCAGCTTTTTCGCAGCAAAATTCTGCTGCTAATGCAAAGAGGTGCTCTTCATCTAGAACATGTATAGTTCCTGTTTATAGATCCATTTGATGTGCTTCCATTAAAATCCGTCCCCACTCCGCCATGCCGCCAAGTGCTGCCGCAAGCAAGACATAAGCGATTACCACCTTCCACTTTGTTGCAGGCGATGCTTCATAGTAACGGACAATCGGTTCCATCTCATCCCGCCAGCGCTGAATTTCTTTTCCTGCCTCCAGCTCATCCAGCGTTCGTGCCCAGCCTTCTTCTGTTGTGTGCAGCTCGGTGTAATATTGCATATGAGACAGCACCTCACGCTCCCAAGTTTCTGTCTTTGATAAGGAAGAGCTATGTTCCAATTCATTCAATCGATGCACAAGTGCTGCATACCCGCCCTGCATCTCCAATTTCGCTCGCCAGGTATCATATATGTGGATTCTTGTGCTTAGCTCTTTCATACGGCGTTCCTGCTTAAAGCGACCCCAGATTGTAAAAATGCCGAACAGAATAATAATCCAAACTAACACACCTCCAAAAGAAACCGCTGCGAAAATGAGACCTGCTAATCCAATGAGCCAAACACGCGGACTTACAACTGCAAGAATGCGCCCGCCATCAAGCGGTGAAATAGGCATAAGATTAAACAAATTAATCAAACCGCCTATTGTGATTACAAGTGCCCAAAATGGATTTTCCGTCAATAGATACAGCGCGCCGGCAATTAAAACCGAAAATAAACCAAACAACGGACCCATATATCCGATAAAGCTCTCCGTTTTCGCGTCCTTCGGCTGCTCCTTGAGCCCAACAATAGCCCCCATAAACGGAATAAATAAAGCTGGACTTGTCGGAATCCCTTTCATTCTTGCGGCCACGCCATGCCCACCTTCATGGATAGCAAGCAATGCAACAAGCGCTACCGCAAACTTCCACCCATAAACAATTGCGTAAGCCCCAATGCTAAGGAACATACTAAACAGTGTAGAAAATTTAAATATTTTTAGTAAAACAAGAACGTATTTCAACTTTCCTAGTGCCAACGCGCCAATCCCTAGCAGCGTACCGATGAATTTTGACGAATTTCCCTTTTGTTTTGCCATACCATTCACCAACTCCCCTACTATATGTACAATCTATCTATATCGTATCTGGATTTATCACTTCATTCAAGCTACACCTTGTGTATTTCCTATATTCCTAAATACACTTTCTACAATGAAGGGGTTTCCTGTAAAGATGCATAAAACAAAAACGGATCAAATGATTTTTGTGTTCCTGAACTTCATTTTTGTATTGGCAACATTCTTGCTTTTGTATTACCGCTTTGCATAAGAATTGCACAAAATATCCCACGCTCTTTCATACGAGCGCGGGATATTTTATTCTTCTTTGCTTTTATAAAGCCGTTGCTTCTCTACAGATTGGTACATACCCATACTTCTTCAGCATCGTGACCACTTCATCCACACTTCGCTCATCAGAAATTTCAAATTGACTATGACTCTCCTGCTTGTTAGCATAACCGCCAACAGCTGTTGAGGAAGCCGCAGACATTTTTGTAATACCGAAATGAATCAATTTCTCCCGAAAAGCAGGTCTCTCCCTTGTCGAAAGCGTCATCCCTGCTTTTGGCAAGAATAAGCGTGTCGCAAGTATAATTTGCACTAAATTCTGATCCGTGACATCCATTGCAGGCTGGAACTCCCCAAGATGCGGGCGCATTCGCGGAAACGCAATCCCGATTTCAGTTTTAGAATACATTTGCTGTAGGTACTGAGCATGAAGGCCCGTAAAAAATGCCTCCTTCCGCCAATCATCCAGTCCTAAAAGCGCACCAATATAAACCGTTCTCATTCCCGCACAGCATCCTCTCTCCGGTGTATCCAAGCGGTAGGCATAATTGCGTTTTGGTCCTTTGACATGAAGCTGCTTATAGATTTCTTCATTGTAGGTCTCCTGATGAACCGTCAATCCGTCTACCCCGAATTCTACGAGATCTTGATACTCTTCCGTCTTTAAAGGCTGAACCTCAATTGCAATAGTGGAAAAATATTTCTTCAGGACACTGACACATTCCTTTAAATACGGGATAGAGACATGCTGACGTGATTCTCCCGTTACGAGAAGCAGATTTTGAATACCCATCTTAGCAATTGCCTTGCCCTCTTCCTCTATTTCTAATAATGTCAGCCTTCTACGCGGAAAATCATGATTCACGCTAAAGCCACAATATTCACAGCGGTTTACGCAGTAATCAGAAATATACAAAGGAGCAAATAACTGCATGACATGTCCAAAATACTTTCTTGTTACTTGCTGCGCCTTCTGTGACATCTCTTCTACAAAAGCCTCTGCGGCAGGAGACAATAATGTTAAAAAATCAAACTCATTTAACGTTGGTTTATGTATGGCATGCTGTACATCCTCATGACTAATGGTTGAAAAAAGAGTTTCAAAAGAAGTATGTTTGACTTCACTGTATTTTTCATAAAAGCTCACTGTTTCTCCCCCTAAACATACAAAAGATTCCCTACACTGCTCCTAAGCAATCCGGCAAAAAGCTGGGTAACTCCTCTCAGTCGTACCTATAGTCAGGCATTGCTAACGTTACTATAGCAAAGAGATTGGAGGGTGGATGTGATATGAGTCACGAAAACAGGGAAAAATCAAGAATTGTCAGAGAACTGTTGGGAATTATTTCAGGAACCTGCAACTACATATCTATGAAAATAAAAAACGCTTCTTTCTTACTGGGGAAAGGAAAAACAACCTGCTCGTACCTTTTCATCTGTATTTGTATCTCGCAGTTTTAAACGAAACAGTATAGTGACAGCTGAAACAACAGGTATGCCCCCTCCAAAATTAACCTATACTAGAAATAAACCATTTTGCTTTCTAGCATAGCTAAACCCTGCTCTGTTTTTGAGCAGGGTTTTTATGTACATTCATTACAAAGAAAACTCGTCCATTGGCGAGCCGTTGGCGAAGACAGAGGCGTAGTTGCACTGATACTTTACTCCTAAAAATTCTCACTACGTCGAATGGTCTCCTGGCTAGAAATTTATGCCCTTAAAGTGTAAATAAAAAACAGACCCGGTTAATACGGATCTGTTTATGGCTTCATTCATTATGCTTTACGTACGTTTGTCGCTTGCGGACCACGTTGGCCATTTTCAATTTCAAAAGTAACCTCTTGGCCTTCGTCTAATGACTTGTAGCCTTCGCCTTGAATAGCAGAGAAATGAACAAATACATCCTCTCCGCCTTCACGCTCGATAAATCCAAAGCCTTTTTCACTGTTAAACCATTTTACTTTACCATGTTCCATTTTGTTGCCTCCCAGCATGTACCAAATACATAAAATTGCAATGTAACCTTGCATGTTTATTATGTACCTACAGACAATTTTTTAAACCTATGCGGCTATATTTTTTATTAATTCTAAGTCTTTTCCACCTCATACATAATCCCTTCACTAAAAAGAAATAATGAGGAGGAGGCTTCTATGTTCTCTGTACATTTCCTGTCCGTTTCTTTCGTATATGCTCAAGCTGTTTCCTGCAACATTATACATACTAAAGCGCAAGAAACAATGAGACTATATTCCCTTACTGATGGCGATTATAATCAATAACCTTATTCGTCATGTAAATACGATTTAATTCTTCATACCGTTTCGCGCGATGAAGCAGCGTCTCGTTCATATCCTTCAGCTCAAAATACAAGCGACATGTATCCCCGACAAATGCCAGTATCACCGTATCATCTCCTTCAAGCACAAGCTGTTCAAACAAACCAATATAATGGAGAGCCCTATCACCAAGTTCAATTGCCGCCTTTTCTAAATCCATTGTCTGCTTGACGCAGCGCAGAAGCGTCACATCCGCCTTTTGGATAAGCAGCGACCTTGCCTGATTGACAAGCGGATAGAAGGTCGATGTAAAATTCGGGGTTTGTTCCACTAAATCCTGCATGTAGGCCATAAACGGATACATCTCACTTTCGCCCGTACAGAAACGCCTTGCATCCTCAAGAACATTTGTAATAGCTAGCAGAACCTCATAATTTTTGGATAAAGCATGAATTAAGTCATTAATATAAGATGCACGCATCTGAACGAGCTCCTCCAGCTCCTCTCCCTGCCGAATCGCTGGTTCTTCCTCTCGCTTACGGCGCTTTTCATCAAATTCCATCCAAATATTCAAAAAATCCTTCTCCATTATTCTCCCTCCGTTCACACGTAAAACCATAATTAATGTATCTGTATGTTGGAGCAAGGGAGAACATTCAAAATAACTGCTTAGAAATCCGCCGTACTGTGCACATATATATAGACGATAAAGACAGCTCGCTGATTGGCGAGGATAGAGACGTAGTTGCACTTACACTTTAGTCCTGAAATTTTCTGCTACGTCGAATTCGCTTCTAGCTGGAAGTTTATACTTGCTTACAGGGTAAACAAAGAGCAAAGTCCTCAAATGACGAAGACTTCGCTCTTTGTTATTATATGTATACATTAAAAAATACTGGAGGCTCACCTATGTTTGATGCCCATATCCATCTAAACCAATACAAAGACATCGACCGCCAGATAGAACAGTGGCAGCAAGCTGGCATTGAAGGAGTAGCGGCCGTATCGACCGACTTACGATCCAGCTATGAAACCCTTTCACTTAAGCAGCGATATCCTGACTTTATTTTTGCAGCAATTGGGTTTCATCCAGAGCAGCCGCTCCCCTCTTCCCGCGATATCACTGAATGGGAGCATTTACTGCGCCGGGAACGCCATCTTATTTCAGCGATTGGAGAGGTAGGACTGCCATATTATACACTTCACGAACAGCAGCATGATTCTCTGGAACATTATATTGCATTTCTTGATGAAATGATGTGCATCTCCAAAAGGGAAAGCCTTCCGATTATACTGCATGCCGTCCATTCTCATACGCCAATTGCCTATGACTTATTAACTCGGCACCATATTCTAAAGGCGCATTTCCATTGGCTCAAAGCAGCTCCGTCTGTTGTGAAACAAATTACAGACAGCGGGTATTATATTTCCGTTACACCAGAGGCCTGTTATCGGGAGCGTGATCAGGATCTCATTCGCCACGTTCCGCTAAAGCAGTTATTAACAGAAACAGATGGTCCATGGCCATTTTCCGGACCCTTTCAAAACAAAGCTACTTCTCCCATTTTTATCGAGGATGTTATAAAAAAAATAGCGGAAATAAAAGGAAAAGATATTATGGCTGTTCAAAAGCAATGTAAACAAAACATGCTAGCCTTGTTTGAGCCTTCTGCACTTAACGCTGCCGGAAGCGAGGAGAATGAACGAACAATTTAGAAAATGCATGCCGTATAGACAAGTTCTGTATGGCTATTTTTTGTGTAATACCTTTATAGAATGGCAGCTGGCACACAAGGTATGATTTGAATAGAAATGTATATCTTAAGGAAGCCTCTTTTATACAAAGGCAGAAATTATATATTTCATAAAGTTAAGCATTTAAAAGGAATCTTCTCAATTCCTTTGTTATAATGAACAACAGATTTATTGCCTTTTAGATATGGAAAAGAATGGAGATGTGAAAATGGAATCACGGAATCAAAAGATCTTGCTTGGCTTATCCATTGCTGCCTTTTTAGGCCCATTCACGCAAACAATTTATACACCAAGCTTGCCGGAAGTCGGTCATTTTTATGCGGCGAACCAATTTATGGTCAATCTTACAATTTCCCTCTATACGTTTATTCTGGCCGCTAATCAATTTTTTGTCGGGCCTCTAACAGATACACGCGGACGAAAAGCCACGCTGCTGCCCGGTCTGCTTATTTTTATGACCGGCTCACTTATTTGCTTTCTGTCATCGAACTACTACTTATTCCTCTTCGGAAGAGCTATACAGGCGTTCGGCATCACAACTGGCTCAGTCGTAGCGGCAGCTGTCATCGGCGATATCTATACACCCAATGAACGCGGTAAAGCGATGAGCATCTATCAAACGATGGTCTTCCTAGGTCCAGTGCTTGGTCCCGTCATCGGCAGCTTTATTTCCGCCTATGCAGATTGGCATACAGCCTTTGCCCTTTTAGCAGCAGCTGCCTTATTTGCTTATTTATACAACCGTTCTATATTGCCTGAAACATTGCCGCCGGATGCAGTGAGCAAAAAAATTACAGTACAAACCTTTTTTAATATTATCTCAAATAGAGCCGCTTCTGCAGTCATGCTGCTTGCCTTTGTGCAATTTTACGGCTATTACATTTTTCTCGTATTCTTACCTACTCTATTAGATGAATTATTTCACGTTTCACTCGCAGTAAAAGGTCTCTTCTTTATGCCGCTTACCGCGGGTATTGTACTTGGCACAATGCTTGGCGGACGCCTGCAGACACGTTTGACGCACGCGTCTATTTTGGTTCTCTCTTCTTATGGAATCGGACTTGTCGTTGCCCTCTTCTGGGGATTCCTGCATTGGAAGCTTCTGACGATCCCTGCACTTATCATATTCTTGCTCGGCTACGGCATTTTGCTCGGCACAAGCTTGCCATCACAATCGACTTCGCTTGTAAATTTGTTCCTAAATGAAAAAGGAACAGCAATGGGCGTCTATAACTTTGTCCGCTTCACCGGCGCCGCCATCGGTCCGCTCTTCGGTACAACCTTGTACCACCTTGGCGGAGACGATGCATTATATATTACACTATTTGCGTTCCTGCTCGGATCTGCTTTTGTGATTCAGCGTACCATGCGGCAAACAATCGCATTGCAAAAGGGAGCTTAGGCAAGAATCTGGCTTTCGGTAAAGCTAATTATTTCGTCCGTTACACAAGGAGTTTTTTATCTTTTGCACCGGAACTAGACTATACTCAAAAATGAATTTAAAAAATGAGAGGGCTGTCCCAAGGATTGTAATATGCAACCTTGAAACAGCCCTCTGCTTATATAATTTATCCGATAAAAACTTCGATAGAAAACAGTATCTCAGTTACTAAACCATCATTTACAAGCGGGGAAGCTACCATACTACAAGAGGCAGCTATTGTGCCATTACTCACAAAGACAGCAGACAAAATTGTTCAATTTGAGCTATTCCTACTATCAAATCAAACATTTCCTTTTCGCTTCTCATTGCTATTCACCTCGGAAAATGTAAATATGTTTATCTGTTTGTTGCTGTCTGTATCAATATGATTCATTCTGTATAAACAGTGGTATTCCTTTGTCATTTCAGAAAATTAACAAATAATAAAAAAACGTTTCTTACAATATGTAAGAAACGTTAATTTTCTCGCATTAGCAAGCGATGCCATAATACCGCCGGTTGGGGTCGAACCGCACACACAATTTTGAGTCATACGCATCTGCCAATTTCGCTACAGCAGTACTATTGATGGGATTCGCCCCCACGACCGACAGTTAACAGCTAATAGCTCTACCACTGAGCTACTGCGGAATATGATTAGTTTTTAAAAAAACAAGGTGACTGTTGAACAAGTCTAACAAGTTCCAGCAGAGTCATAAAAAAACGTATATTAATAGGGATTGGCTGTTTAAGACGGATTTTCAACAACGTTTTTGATATTAATCAAATGATTATAGAATTTGACGTTAAACAGCCGTCTGAATTTCTTCCTCGCAAACTTTGTTTAAAGAAAGCTGATGAATTGTTATTTCCGGTCGACTACCAACTCTGATATTTATCGATGTTTGTCCCAATCCTTCACTTATATAAAAAGGTTTATCCTCAAAGTAATGCAGCCCTTTAATCATATTCATCTTCATCATAGTCCTTCCCAGCTTTATTAGATGATACGGCTTAGGCCAGTGTATTTGTCCGCCATGAAAATGACCTGAAAGCAGATAATCGAAGTGCCACCCCTTCATGTTGAGAACAATATTAGGATCATGAGTTAAAACTAAACGGTATCCTTCCTTTAAACCTGAGTATGATGTTTGCAGGTTGCTTCTTTTTGAATGTAAATCGTCTATACCAATAATATGAATAAGCTTTCCTTCGACAACAATTGAATCATTTTCATTTTGAAGAGTTTTACACCCATATTGTTCCAATGTATTTCTTAATACTTCAAAATCCTTTTGTTTTAATCTGTAATCATGGTTTCCAAATACAGCATAAATGCCATAACACGGATTTAACCTTTTAAAAACTTTTAAATAAGGAATCAGCTTTGGAATACTGCGTTTTTTATCAAGAAAATCCCCCGTTAAAGCAATTATATCAATTTTCTCTCCTGCTAGCTTGTTGTAAAGATGTTCAGGAGAAATAGAAATATTTTCTAAATGCATATCTGAGATCTGTAAAACATTTAAATGAGATCCTTGAAGCTGATTAGAATTTATATTAGATAAATTGACTCTATTTAAAGCAACTCTATGAGTATTTTTGTATGCTCTATAGAAAAGGAGCACAGTACCTAAAAACAAAAGAATCAAAATAAATAATTTCATTGTTCCCCTCCTCACATCGTATTATTATATAAAACCTGAGAAGAAATTATTAGCGGGAATTAATGGAGGAAAAGAAAAAAGGTAACTATTATACAAATTTACTGAAAATGACAAAAAGGGGCATTGTTTACTTCATCTAGGTTAATTACTACCATAATTTAATTAACTTTGATGTAAATTCAAAAGCATAAAAAGGCTGCTTCTTTCTTAACCTAAAACTGTTCTTCCAAGAGAAAGGAAATCATTAATTTAATAAGGAGCAGGTGCGTTACATTGCAATTATCACCAAGAATTTATCACTTATTGGTTCGACCTAAATGGCTTACAAAGTTATATATTCAAAATCATATTAAGCAACATTTTAATTTATCGGATAAAAAAGTGTTGGATTTTGGAGCAGGTACCGGGGCAAATTGCACCCTATGCACACCTGATCATTATTTTGGTATTGATTCGGATTCATACAGGGTTGAACTTGCGAAACGTTTGTATAACCAGTACCGATTTGAAACTTTAACAGGAAGTGAACTTCCTTCAGAAAACAATAGTTTTGATTTTATTTTGATCATTGCTGTACTGCACCATATCCCTCCAGAAATGGTTCGTGGTTATGTAAAAGAGTTTAAACGGGTCTTAAAACCAGATGGTAAAATAGTTATTATGGAACCTTGTTTGTTCGAAAAGTCTTCAATCAGTAATTGGTTCATGAGGTCGAATGACAAAGGTGAATACATTTTGAGAGAAGAAGAGTATCTAAATTACTTTACGATGGAAAATTTCCAATGCCAGGTTCTAAAAAGATTTAAAAAATGTTTCTTTTATAATGAACTGTATTTTTCAGCTTCCTTGTGATTACTTAGAATAAAGTTATTAGACTTTTGATTTGGACATTTATAAAGGCATGTTCCGCATTGTAACATCAGGATTATTAAGGAAAAATCTCTAAACAAGGAGTGCCTAGTCTTTTGATTGTCTAATCCCCAGTTTCTTTATTATGTACATAATAACGCTTTTTTATAGTGTTTTAAGATCTTCTCAAATTTTAAGTATCGGTTCCTGTGAATGATTTCCCCTTTAGCCTTCAAAAAATAAAGAAAACTCGCCGATTGGCGAGCCGTTAAGCAAGGACATAGACGTAGTTGCACTTATACTGTATTCTTAAAATTTCCGACTGCGTCAAATTGGCTTCTGGCTGGAAACTTATACTTTCCTACAGTGCAAAAAAGGCAGCAACCGGATTTGAACCGGTGATAAAGGTTTTGCAGACCTCTGCCTTACCACTTGGCTATGCCGCCATTATATGCAAGTAATGTTATCATAAGCAAGGGCGATTGATGGGAATCGAACCCACGAGTGTCGGAGCCACAATCCGATGCGTTAACCACTTCGCCACAACCGCCATAAACATAACGTTTCAGGTTTCCATTATAAATGGTGCGGGTGAAGGGACTCGAACCCCCACGCCAAAGGCGCCAGATCCTAAGTCTGGTGCGTCTGCCAATTCCGCCACACCCGCAGCAAATGCAAATTTCACAATTACCTACATGCTTCATGCACTTCATCAGCACATAATATACTATGGTGGAGGGGGACGGATTCGAACCGCCGAACCCTGAGGGAGCGGATTTACAGTCCGCCGCGTTTAGCCACTTCGCTACCCCTCCATACAAGATAAAAATAAATAAACACCGTGAACCCTTCATTGATATGACGACATAAGCGGTACTCATACAGCCAGCTCGTTCGTAGCTACCCTGCGACACACAGAAGCTTCCACTTATGGCTGCTCCGTTCCCGGCCTGACCAAGTTCATGGATTTCTGTTGCGAGGACTCCGAAGGTCATCACCGCTTATATAAGGCAAGCCTTACATCCATCATACCGCTGAAGGGGATTCAGCCTCGCTAGAGCGGATTGCGAGCTACAGGGCACCGCTGCCTCCCCACCTATCACGGTATGTATATTTTACTTCATTGCTATGTCGTTTAAAAACATATTCCCGCATATGCCGTTTTCCACTTTGCTTTGGAACCCGCTCTCGCAGGTGGGTTTCCGCAGATTGATTTCCTGCGATCCTGACAAGCAGGCATGACATCCATCAACAGTGTAGGAATCCCGTTTTAATCGTACGGTTCAAAACAAAATGGTATCACAAACATGGCAGGATTATATATGCGAACAAAAGAACTTGAATCACAACTTTGTGATTTACAAGGCATTTCGTTTACTGCTAAGTCAGTATACAACAAATATCTATTTTTTTAAATATCACATTATAATGTATTTGTTACCAACTTTACCAGCATACCTAAAACAGCCATCATTCTCAATGATCTTTCTCATTCCAATTATCAAACGTGGTATGTGAGTTGTTATACGAAACAAAAAAGACAGCACACAGAACCGTCATATACTTGCTTCCAAATACACCATATGTCATCTACCTATCTCAGTAGGTTTTCAAATGTTCCTCGAAGGCTTAATAATCAATTTCTGATCATGTTTAGAATTTTATTTACTGTTTTCCAGTTACGAGTTGTAGCCAACACATCCAATTTACTTTCCAGAAAATGATTAGAAAATTTCGTTTTCCCGTAGCCTTTACCACACAGCAAAAAAACTTCACGATGGGTAACACAAAAATCATCAACATCATTTTTGTACGACATGAGTCTATCTGCCGCTTCAACAGTTGGTTCCCTATATAAAAACGTCACGTACTGTTTTTCAACATCCTCGCTTGCACTAAAAGGATTCTGCTTGATAATCTCTTCCAGTTCATCAGCTGTTCGAATGATGGAAGTGACTTTGTAGCCAAGAACATTCTCCAATTCGGTTTCAATTTTATAAAGAATATCAGCGCTCTCCTCTGTTGAATCAAAAATGACATTTCCACTTTGAATATACGTTTTCACATTTTGAAAGTAGAGAGACTTAAATATATCTTTCAGTTTCTCCATCTTAATTATTTTCTTTCCTCCGACATTAATTCCGCGTAAAAAGGCAATGTAAATTGTCATGGTTAACCTCTCTTTGCTAAAAAATACTGCTCAAAACTTCCCAATCAGAAAGAACTCATGTATAGAAAAAGCGACGCTGTACGCCGCTTTTCCTTTCATATATGCTTACGCTTTTGTATAATTGAGATCCCAAATCACATCAAAGCGGTCTTTAACTTTAGCATATTTTGCTCCCCAGAACGTATCCTGCAGCTCCATTAAAACAGAACCGCTCTGACTAAAGGCGTCATATATCTTTTGAATTTCTTCTTCACTTTCCAATTCAAGCGCCAATGAAATACGATTTCCTGTTTCAATTGACTGACCTAAAAATGCATCGGACATCATAATGAATAGATCGTCCTTTTTGAACTGCGCATGCATGATTCTGTCATCAGCTTCCGGAGGAGTTGGAAAATCCGCTTCACCAAAGGTTTGGATACTTAGGACTTCTCCCCCGAACACCTCTTTATAATACTCCAGTGCTTCCCTAGCATTGCCATCGAATGTAAGATATGGGGTTGCTTGATGTTTCATCTGTAACACTCCTTTAATTTCTTTATTTTTTAACAAATGTATTATTCAACTGTTATATTCGGACTCAGCAACAGACTTCACCCGGTTGATAAAAGAAACTACCACTTCATTTGTTGCAAATTGTAAAAAACGTTCCGCATTCTCGTTCAAGGCTTGGTTTGTAGCTATATATCTAAACAATGTATGGTCTTCATCAATTTTTTCCAATTCATATGTAGCTGTAATATTAAACATATTGGCAAGCACAAACCCAACTTTTAACGTCTTATGGGTGGATGTATTCACATATTCAAGCGTCTCCACCTCGTACTCCTGTATTTCTTCGCCTTCCTTATATTTCTGAAGGTACACATTTCCTACCACCGCTGCTGTTTCTTTCACCGGAGTATTCTCTATCACCTGAGGCATAATCTTTTGCATCTGCTCTAACGAACCATCTAAATACGAAAATACATGTTCAATTGACGCATTGATTGGTATTTCTTCTGTCCAGCTTTTCATCCCATTCTCCCTTCATTTGTGATTATCACCATTATACGAACTTATGTTCTATATGTCAACATAAGGAAACACATGCTATACAATTAATTTTTCGATTTTGCTCACCCGATTGTATCCGGCGCAATTATGGCAAACTAAAGCAAAAGGAGGGATTTGATGAAAAAATATATAGCTGTCTTACTATTATTCACATGTATCTTCGGACTCAGCTCCCAAGCCGCTGCCCAAAAATCTGTTCCAATTCTTATGTACCATTCTATTGATGAATTTAAAGGCAGCGGCATCAGAGATTTATACGTCTCACCTAAAAGCTTTGAGCAGCAAATGCGGTATTTAAAGGACAACGGCTATACGCTTCTTACCTTTGAACGGTGGGATGAGGTAAACAAGGTGGAAAAACCCATTTTCGTTACATTTGATGACGGGTACAAAAACTTATGGAATGCATTCTCTGTCTTTCAAAAACTAAAAGATGGTACTTTTCAGCCCGCAGGAACGATTTTTGCCATTTCTGACTTTATTACCAAGCCAAAACGGCTGTCCGGACCAGAGCTTTTAGAAATGTCAAACTCCAAACTGTTTTCCATTCAATCACATACTGCTACACATCCGGACTTACGAAATACGCCAAACTCCGAATACGAGCTGAAGGGATCGAAGGAAAAGCTCGAATCAATCACTGGAAAACCTGTGATTGCCCTCGCTTATCCGTTTGGCTTTTTCGATGACAGGGTCATAGCTGAAACGAAGAACTATTACAAATTTGCCGTTACGGTAAAGCCGGGTATGTTCAAAGAAACAGGACAGCCTAATGAACTTTACCGCATGCCCCGTATTTTTGTTACATATGATATGACACTTAAGCAGTTTGCGGAGGCGCTTCATAAATAGCAAGAAAATTCGCTGCGCTAGTAAAGGCTGCAACGGTGATTTGGCATAGAAAAAATAATAATTTGCATACCATACGCAAAAAGGTTCAAAAGCTAAAAGCTTTTGAACCTGAGATTGTTTCTCCACTTTGTATTATTGTAAGGCTTCCTTCAAACGTGCCAGTTCTTCATGGAGAAATCGCATACGTGCAATTAGCTCCTTTTGCATATCCTCTGTTTCCGGCTCCTCCTGCACTGCTAATACCGCTAGCTCTAGTTCCAGCTTTTGAATTTGATTTATCGCATCCGTTTGCTCAGAGGATACCCCCAGCCTAGTATTCCAAAGTTCTTCATATGTGCCCGGAAATACTCTTGTCTCCTCACCATTGATGTATAACACTCTTGTGGCGAGCTTTTGCAGCAAATACCGATCATGCGAAACAATAATCGATGTTCCAGGATAGCTCTCTAACGCCTGCTCAATCACCTCACGAGTTTCAATATCAAGATAGTTGGTAGGTTCATCAAGTACGAGTAAATTTGCTCCCGAGAAATACAGCTTCACAAAAGCAACCCGGCAACGCTCTCCCATGCTCAATTCTTCAATTCGCTTATCTACATCTTCCCGCTGAAATAGGAAACAGCCAAGCAGTGTACGGGCATTCGTTTGTGTCATGTCTGGAATAGCTAAAATGCTTTCTAAGATCGTTTGATTCACATCCAGCTTTCCTAGCTCCTGCGCAAAATAACCGATTTTCAGCTCTGGATGATGAATAACCGACCCAGCAGCTGGCATCAAATCACCGACAAGCAGCTTAAGCAGCGTTGTTTTCCCGGCACCATTTGGTCCAATCACAGCGATTCTCTCCTGCTTTTGGACATAGAACGAAAGCTGCTGAAATAGCGGCTCTTTTCCATAAGAGAATGAAAGCTCCTCTACGCGTACTAGCAAGTTTGCTTCAAAGCGGCTTTCCTGAAAGCTTAGCTTTACCTGAGCCGTCTCCTTCGGCTTCTCAGTGCGATTCTCCAACAGCTTCTCTAATGCTTTTTCCTTCGCTTTAAAACGCGTTACATGCTTTGTTGCCTTCTTTTTCTGAAACGGATCCCGCTCACTGGCCGCGTTATGGCTTTGTTGAAACCAGTTTCGATACTGCGTGATAATCTCCTTCAGCTTGCGGCGCTCCCTCTCTTCCTTTTCATACTGCGCGGCAAGCGCTCTTTCCTCAGCATCCTTTTGCGAGCGATAGGCGGTATAACCGCCTTTATAACGCTTCGTTCCTTCAGGAGCCAATTCATAAATCGCATGAGCAACGCGATCTAAAAAATAACGATCATGTGACACAATCAGAACAGCACCCGCATAATGCTTAATCCAGTTCTCCAGCCAATCCATTGTCTCACTATCAAGATGATTTGTCGGCTCATCAAGAATAAGCAGCTTTGGTTCCAATGCTGCCAGCCGCGCCAGCTGTGCTCTCGTTTTCTGTCCGCCGCTTAAGCTGTTAAAAGGAAGGTGCCACAAATCCGCCGCTAGATTTACCTTTTGTAAATAGGTCTCTACGCGTACCTCCCACGTATAACCGTCCAAATTCATATATTGCTCATACAACCTATTATAAGACTCAAAATCCGCATCTTGTTGTCCAAGCTGTTTTTCCAATATGCTCATCTCGTTCTTGATACGAGACAGCTCTGGCATCCCGGCGTATACGAACTCCAACAATGTCGTTTCTTCCCCAACATGGAGATGCTGCTCCATGCAGCCCCATTCTTCAATCGGCAGCATGCGCTGGATGCTGCCGCGATCTATACTCGTTTTCCCAAGCA
This sequence comes from Bacillus sp. OTU530, assembly GCF_038440375.1. NCBI lineage: Bacteria > Bacillati > Bacillota > Bacilli > Caryophanales > Bacillaceae > Bacillus > Bacillus sp. OTU530. Next base: position 19,964 of record NZ_JASATP010000055.1, on the reverse strand, counting down.
AAGCTTGGATGAATGTTGTTTTTCCTGTACCATTTCTCCCAAGCAGAGCAATATGTTCGCCCTGTGAGATTTCAATATGCGCGTTCGCAAAGATCTGCTTACCGTTCCATTCCTTTGCAACTCCATCTGCCTTTACAATCAGCATATGCATTCCCCGCTTTCTTCAAATAAAAAATCACAGGCAGCTGCCTGTGATGGATATGCGAAAAATGAATAACACAAAAATGGGTTGCAAAAGAACACAGTTCAATAAAGAACATGAATTCAATCACGAAAGTATTTTTGCCATATAAGCCGCATCTAAAAATGGGCATAGTTATTCTGTACACATACCGCCTTTAGGCAGCGCCTTTGTCTCGTATAGCTTTTTATTAGCGAGCAAAGTGTACAAAATCCATATCGGCAAAGATACCTCCATTCATAGATTTAACCTTATCATAGGTAGTATATGGATAATTGTCAAGGGATGTGTAGGAAATTTCGAATGCAAGCTGGATTACCCACCAAAAAATAAATCAATAATGTTAGAAGCTTTAGAGGTGTTTTTGTTGTAAAACTCGGAGTATCCGCAATTTTTGCAGTAGACGACAACAAATTGGTTATGCTGTACATCTAAAAACTTAGACAAGCCAGTTCCTGTCATGGCTACTTCTTTTGTACCAGTTTCTCGGCCACCACATTTGACACATCCTTTTTGGCTCATGAAACTCCCATCCTTTTCTTAATTTTAATACCGTAAAAATAAATTTCCTAAATAAGGAAACAATAAATTTATTATAACATGTATGTTAGGTCCAGAATTAACCTTTTGTATTGATTTAGCAGAGTACTAGCAGGCTCCCCTTTGACAAATTGGCTATAGTTCTTCTTCTTACTCACTGTAAACATGCTTTTTTTTAAAATAGTTATGTTCCCTTTATACTTTGCATACTTTTAAACAAACCACTTTAAGGGGATGATAATATATGGATGAAATCGGATGGGCTATCCAAGACATTAAAGAGTATGACCATTTAAAGTTGCAATGGATTAGAGGCAAGGGATACCATATTTACGATACCAATCAATTTCCGGACATGCCTTTACTACAATTTAGGGAAGGTAGATGGGCAGCTATCGTGGCTTTTGATAGAGTCGTTTTGGAGTATTTAAAAAGGAAATATGAAGAATGAGTTTATGAGATTCGTAAAAATAAAAACCGTTCAGTACAGATCTTTTTTATTGTTTCATTCGTATCCTATTGACTTGGGTAGAAAAAAGGCAGAAACCTCTGCCTTTTTTCTTTGTCCACCATCTTTTCTGTAAGGATAATCCGCTATGTAAACACAACGCTTATTTCTCTCTAACCCTACCCCCGATCCCCCGTCAACAGTTGCACCGTCGGAATATCCGCTGGCGCCCACTCCAAATGCAGCAACTCCTTAGCCGGCACCCATCGCAATTCCGCATGCTCTTTTGCAGTCGCTGTGCCTTCTATAATCTTAGCTTTGTATGTAATCAAATTTACAATGACATTTGGATACTCATGGATAATATCGGCATATCTTTCGAAAATCTCGATGGCGCAGCCTAGCTCTTCTTGGATTTCACGGCTTAATGTGTCCTCGGGCTGTTCGCCTTCCTCCACCTTACCGCCGGGAAATTCCCATAGATTAGGGAGATCCATTTCAGGGGAACGCAAGGCACATAGAATATCGTCTGTTTCATTAAAAATAACTGCGCCAACAACCTGTACTGTTTTTTTCATGTATATCTCTTCCTTTCCTTGCATATGTAAAAGGTTTACAGCTTCTTACTTAAGATAAACACAAAAAGAGAAAAATACACCCTCATGGACCAAGAAAGATCGTGCAGGATCTTACCATTTAAGATAACATCCTGCTCTCCTTTGTCATGCTGAGCGCTTATTGCTGCGCCTTCATATAGGCAATCGTCTGTCTTAGTCCCTCTTCATAAGAGGTGCGCGGCAGCTTTCCAATGATTCTTTCATATTTCTCCCCGCTTAGTACAACCGGCTCCTCCGTTAAATACAGCATCTCCACAACCTCGCGCATGTTGGCATTGAACAAGCCAAGAAATTGAATCATGCCTTTCGTGATCGTTGATACTCGTTTGTCATACTTCGTAATTCCTCGAAGCGTTTGGACAATTTCCTCTCCTGTGATGATGCCCGCCCCAGGAATATTCCAGTTCTGTCCGTATGCTTCCTCACGCAATGCCAGGTTGACAATGGCTTTTGCCCCGTCTGGCGTAAAAATGAATTCTCTTGCAATTTTTTGGTTTCCGACAAAGCTGGCCTTTTTATTTTGTACTATGCTTTGCAAGGTATAGTTCAAGATGGTGCTTTCAGCATTCGGTCCGTAAAAGTCAGGGAAATGAGCAATAAGTGCCGGCACACTGGATTCCTTTACTATTGTTTCCACCTGTAACCGAAGCTTTCCTTTTTTCGTATGAGGCTGTTTCGGCGCCGCTTCATCTACCTTCTTGCCAGGGCTCCGTCCGTAAGCATAGATATTATCTACAATCGCAAGCTTTGCGGACTGTTCCTTCGCTGCATGGACAATATTTGTCATAAAGGCAGCAAGTTTTCCTTCCCAGTCAGCATACGGTATGTTTGCTGCTTGAAAGATAACCTCTACTCCTCTAGCAGCAGCTTGTAAGTCTTCCACCCGAAAAATATCACCAGTTATGATTGTGACATTGGGCTCTGCGCCAAACAATTTCTCCAGTTTCTCTTTTGTACGCGCAAAGGCTATGACAGCAATTCCTCTTTCACACAGCTCCTTGACAATTGAATATCCCATTCCTCCTGAAGCCCCTAATACTAACACTTTTTTCATCTTAACTCCCCCTTTTAATTGACCACTGTTCAATTAAACTTAAAAAAAAATTATATGAGCGATCTCAGTAAAAAATTCACATGCGAACGAGCTAAATCCTTCACCTCGTCATAACCAACTACATGACGGCTATAGTGAGTAACAAAGCCGTGTAAGGATAGAAATACAGACCATATGTCTTGAAGTGATACCTTTTTGTCACATAACATATATACGCTTTTCGCAAATGCTTCATAGCTTTTATTTGGCCCTTCATTAATAAAGCTTCTAACCTCCTCATCCTTAATAAGGAACATAATCTCATAGTGGTTTTGATGTGTGAGACCAAACTCTATAAAGCCAAGCAGCACCTGCTTCAGCTTGTCATGCTGTTCCAAGTTCTGCTCCATGATGCTAGCTAATATATGATCCAGCATGTGAAAATGCTCTTGTACCATGGCATAAAATAATTCTGCTTTGTTTGTAAAATGATAGTAAATGGCACCATGGCTGTAGCCGAGTTCCTTGGCAATTTGTCTCATCGATACATGTCCATACCCGTTTTGGACAAACAGGTCTCTTGCTGCATCCATAATCATCTCACGTGTTAGCTCTTGTTGTACAGATTTTCTTGGGGACATGAGAACCTCCTTATTGACCACTGTTCAATAATTATTTTATTCCATCAAATTCCATTCGTCAATATCAATACGCTAAAATTTGCTTAGTATATGTCCATTAGAATACTAAAACCTCTAACACGTACAAAACAGGAGATGTTGACGGAACTCTGTACAAATTAAGAAGAAGCCACGTCATGAAATGTGAGCAAGGCTAACGCCAAAGGTACACGGGTACCTTTGGCGTTAGCCCTTTATCGGTTGATTATGCTCCGCGGTACACATATTGATCCTTCGGTGTGGCAACCTGTTTCCAAGATGTCACATTGAGTACCGGAATTGTCGTACGAAATGGTTGATAGTACTGCGTTTCAATCGTCCCCTTTATCGTAATCCACTGGTCATTGCTCCAATCAGCATCCTTTGGCTTGTTTACAAGCATGCCAAACACACCAGAATCAGCTACACAATGGATAATGCCAAAACGGAACAGGAAATATTGATCCTTCCCTGAACTGTCATCTCGGAAAATAAATCCTTTAAATGACAAGGTTTTGTCGACAAATTCACCCGGACTATTATAAATAGTTTCCATGCCTTTTAAGAAGTCGGTATCTGTCAAAGCAATCTTATCACGACCCACGTACTTCTTTTTCTCCTTTGCCATCAGCTCGCGATACCCCTCGCTCCCGTAATAAATGCTCGTATCAGGTTTTAGGAATTGCCGCTGCATGAAAGGATCGTTATTTCCAGGCTCTGCGACCGGAAAATGGAATCCTTTTGTCTTTACAATATCGGAATCAAGGGAAGCAATTGGAAGAAACAAACCGCTAAAAATTGGAAAACATAGTAAAGCGAAAGAAAAGCGACGCTTCCAGCCCTTTTCCTCCTCATGATGATGACCGCAGTGATCTCCGCAATGCGCATGATCATGCGACTCCTTCTTAAAGACGGCAATCACCTGCACCACTGTCAGCAAAGCAAGCAGTACCGCAGCACTTTTAGAAAGATAGGCGTATCTCATATTGATGTACTTTGTAATATTTCCAGATATATGAAGTTGTATAAGCAAAAAAGTAAATCCTAATAATATATAGGCACGTGCCATATTCTCACCCCACAAAATGAAGCACTACTGAACTCAGATAGACTGTCACTGCAATTAAGGCAATCAATACAACAACAAACTTTGTCTTAAATGACCCGAGCATCATTAGCGTGTTCTTAATATCGACCATTGGACCAAATACAAGGAACCCAACAAGCGAGGATACCGCGAATGTACTTTGAAACGAGGATGCAATAAATGCATCTGCTTCTGAACAAAGCGATAAGATAAAGGCTAACCCCATCATTACCCCGGCGGATGCAAACGGACCTTGTCCAATGGAAAGAAGCACAGATGTTTTCACAAAGGTCTGCACACTGGCCGCAATTAAAGCGCCAATAACTAAATATTTACCCATAGAAAAGAACTCCTGCACCGCATGCTCACAAACATCCCAAAGCTTTTGCTTGAATGTCTTCTGCACAATCGAACTATGGCTGTGCTGGCTTTCATTCTTCAGAATAGAACCCTTAAATAAAAAAGAAACGATAAGCGCAACAATAAACGCAACAATAAATGCTGTACCTGCCCGAAGCCATACCATCTTCCAGCTATTCCCGAACGCTACATAAGTAGCGAACAGCACAACAGGGTTAACAATCGGACCTGTTAGCATAAAAGCAACTCCGGCATGAGCAGGAACCCCTTTTCCAATCAAGCGGCGCACAATGGGGACAATGCCGCATTCACAACCTGGAAATAACAGACCAAGTATCAGTGCCATCAAAATCGATAATACTCGATTCTTTGGCATGAAACGTGCAACCATATCCTCGGTTATAAACATTTGAATAATTCCGGAGACAAATACCCCAATCAAAATAAAAGGAAGTGCCTCAATTAAAATTGAAATAAAAATTGTATTCATTTGTAAAAAAGCTTTTGGTATGTGTAAAAATTCCATAGAAGTCACCTCGCTATTCCGAAACCTGATTGTCATTGTACTCCTATTTTTCTATTTCAACAAGTAGAATACTTAATCAACTAAAAAAAATAGAGTCGATACACCTTCCTCCTGCGAAAAAAGCTAGACAATGACTCCTAGCGCGATTCTTGTCTTCTAAACGAAAAATGCCATAAGCTTCAGATTCTGTCAAACTATCATTTTGTACGAGTGAAACACGAGACTAAAAAGAAAAAACATCTATCGTTTAAAGGAAAGCTTGCCCAGCTTGAATACAGAAAGCCAAGGCATAATAAGTAACATATACATCATCCACTTTTTGTTCATTCCAAAACCTCCTAAATTTGCAATAAGCTTTTGTTAGTCCACCTTACAATGTTTTTATATATGTTGTATTCTTACCTTAATATTTTCACCTGAAATAACCTAAGATATCCATTTTCTGTTCAACAGTCGTGGAAGAACGAGATTCCTCCAAGACTGGGGATGCCCTCGTTTTCCGCATTCCCCCTATACCATCATTTCCTGCTACTTCGTATAGTTTAAAACTCGCCGACTGGAGAGCCTGCTTTTGGGCGAAGGCAGAGGCGTAGTTGTCCTTTGCTTTATTCCTAAAATTTCTCGCTACGTCGAATCGGCATCCAGCTAGAAATTTATATTTTCTTAAAGTGGAACATATGTAAAAAACAAAGCTGCAGGCTGGTCCTGCAGCTTTGTTTTTTACATGATTCAACTTCTCCACAACGGGCTGATATTGATGCTGCGCTGAAATTTGATAATCGTACACACCCTTATTCTCGAGTCCAAGCAATTCAGATAAAAACCCCAAATTATGAGCAGTCACAAAGCTTTCCATCGCCAAATTTCCTCCAAAGCATGGCTATCAATATCACTGCACCGATTCCACTAGCTCCAGTGTAAACTCACCTACCTGATTTTCCTTATACAAATTTGTAAATGAGGTAGAATAATTACCTATGGTTGCTCGGAATTCCAAGTTACGCTCTGGGACTTTTACATCAAAGGCGTTCTTGTACAAGAGTGTCGTAATTTTATGATAGTCCTCACTCTTCACCTGAAAAACAAACGAAATCTGATGTAACAGGTTACCTGTCTTTTTGTCAGAAACCTCTTCTTCCTTATATTCACTAACTGTAATCGGTGTATCATTTAACATCACTGTTGTAATCATAACAATTCTCCTCCATTAATATTTCATTGGCGATGAGGCGATACGATGCAATCCGATCTTCAAAGCTATGCACCGTCGTGACAATCATGATTTCATCCGCTTTGTATCGTGCTTGTATCTCTAGAAGCTGCTGCTTTACCTCCTGCGGATTGCCGATGACTGTCTTTTTCTGTACACCCTCCATTACGTCCTGGTGCTTGCTGCCTATATATTTCTTTGCCTCCTCGATTGGCGGGATACCGCTTCCTCCCTCCCCGTTTGCAAGCTGCAGCCTCCAAGCAGCCCCACTTAACGCAAGCTCCTCTGCTTGTTCTGTTGTTTCTGCACAAATAGCGGCTACGGCAATAATTGTCTTTGGCTGCTTCAGTCTAGCAGTTGCCGTAAATGTATTTTTGTATGTATTCATCAGCTGCTCGCCATCCTTCTCGCTCATAAAATGACCAAAGACATACGCGACACCTGTTTCTGCGGCTAAAATAGCGCTTTTTTCACTTGTTCCAAGCAGCCACGGCTCTGGTGAAACCACTGGCAGCGGCGTCGGAGAAATATTCGTATACATATGCTCAGCCGGAAATTCATGATACAGAAATTGCAGCAGCTCTTTAAATTTTCCAGGCAGTTGCCGAACCTGCTCTAGAAAATTTCCAGATAACGCAATTGTTGCTTCAGCTGGTCCGCCCGGCGCCCGGCCAATCCCGAGGTCAATACGATTTGGAAATAAAACCGAAAGCAAATTAAATACCTCGGCCACCTTGTACGGCTTGTAATGCGGCAATAAAATCTCCCCTGAGCCAATGCGAATCTTACTCGTTTGCGCCCCGATATATGCCAGCATTACTTCTGGTGCAGGACATGTAAGGCCTGACATATCATGATGCTCAGCAATCCAGTAGCGGGTGTAGCCAAGCTCTTCTCCTGCTTGCGCAAGCCTCACAGATTCCTGCAAGGCCTGCTGCTCAGTTTTTCCAGCCGAGCGCGGTGATTGATCCAAAATACTAAGCTTCATATTGGTCCCCCCTTTCTCGCCTAACGATAACGTTCTTCCTTGAATGGATTTGCCGTCATCGAATAGCCCATTTCTTCCCAAAATCCAGCTTCATCACCCTTCATAAATTGAATGCCTGAAGCCCATTTCGTTCCCTTCCATAAATAGAAGGCTTCTGGCGGGATAAACCGAAGCGGATAACCATGCTTTGGAGAGATATCCTCCCAATCATGCCGTTCGTCCTTCCAGCGATAGACGAATAACGCATCCTCTTCAAGCAATGCCCCTAGCGGTAAATTTGCCGAATAGGCAAACCGGTCTCCATTGTAATAGCCGTATATCTTTACATAATCTACACCTTCATTTAGTTCCACAAGATTAACTAATTCACGAAAGGCGATTCCTTCAAAAGTTGAGCCGAATTTCGACCACGTTGTCACACAGTGCATATTAATGCTTGAAACGGTTTTTGGCAGTTTCATCATACTAGCATACGATAATGTTACTTCCTCCTTCACCTCACCGAACAACCGGAAATTCCATGTTTCTTCCTGAAATTCGTAGACATCTCCTACATGCAAAATGGGCCAATTCTCTGTCTCAAATTGACCAGGAGGCAGCTTATTTTTCATTGAATTCATCCTCTCTAAAATTGGTACGATATTCCAATGACTTTTATCATACATGCTCAGCCTATTAGGACGCAAGAAATGTCCCTTGTCATAGAAGAATGCATTCTTGTATGTTGATCCCTTGAAAGAAACAATAATAAGAGCAGGCAAATGCACCTGAACTTTCTCTTGTACATTCTGAAAACACGAAAAAAGGGTCCTTGCTTCAAGGACCCTAAACAACCTCACCTTATACTAATTTCAATAAATCTGTAATCGCGTATGATACACCATCTTCATCATTGCTTTTTGTTACAATCGTCGCCTTTGCTTTTACCTCTTCCGGCGCATTAGCCATTGCAACTGATTGCGTTGCGATTTCGAATTGGGAAATATCATTTCCGCCATCACCGAATGCATAAATTTCGTCAAATAAAAGATTGTGCATTACTTCATATCTTCTAAGCGCCTTTCCTTTTTGCGCTTCAGTTGACGTAATTTCAACGTTATTCGGGAATGAAGAAGCAGTAGAAATGTCATCATAGCCCGCTAATGCCTCTTTCACTCCTGCAATTCGCTCTGCTTCCTCCGCATGTACAAGCGCAATAAGCTTATAGATTTTTACATCTTCCAGCTTAAGCACCTGATCATAATCGTACGTTTGAAACAGCCCCTCCAGCTCCTCTTTGCTTTTTGAATGTAACGGAGGCAATGTTGACGGAAAGCCTCCATGATTTGTATAGACAAGAACGCCTACATTTAACTCTCTTAAAAGAGATAATGTTCGTTTATATACAGAAAGCGGCAGCGTTGCTTCATATAATAGCTTTCCTGTTTTCGAATATAAAACAGAACCATTTACACAAATAATCGGACAGTTCATCTCCTGAACGCCGGGAACCTTTACTACATCCTGATACGCCCGTCCTGTATTTAAGATCACATCTACCCCGTTTGCTTGCAATTGTCTGATAGCTTCTTGGCTTGCTGGGGTAATTTCGTGATTGGAATTCAATAATGTTCCGTCTAAATCAAGCGATACACATCTCATATTGATCACACACCTTACTAAACTATTTGATTATATTTAATCTATCACGATATGATTTTATATTCCATCATCATATCATGGAAAGCCTTTGTTTTTATTTGGAAGGCAAAATGTTGGATTCTATCTAAAATAAAAAACGCTGGCATCTGCTGACCAGCGTTTTTATTGTGCTAACATATTTCTAACGTGCTGCTAATACATTCCGTACCTTCTCTGCAACATATGAACTGCCGCCGCGTTCCTTTACATCCTCGACCATCATCGCAATGATAACATCTGGCTTTGCAGCATTAAATCCGGTAAACCAGCCATTTTCCTGACCTGTTTCATTCTTACCCTGCTTGAGTTCAGCTGTTCCTGTTTTCCCGGCTATAAGCTTATTTGCAAGCTTTGCATTTTTGCCTGTTCCTTCTGGATTATTTACAACAGCAACCAACGCCTTTTTCAATAGCTCCGCCTGTTCAGCTGATACGACATTTTCCTTCCACACCTTTTGTTGATCCTGCTCCTTTACAAGCACCGGTGCTGGCATAGCACCATTATTAACAATCGGTGCATATGTAAGCGCGACATGAAGCGGCGTCATTAGCACCTCTCCTTGACCATAACCCGTATCAGCGAGCTCAATATCACCTTTTATTTCGCCATTTGCAAGCTGTGATGCCTGAAACGGATATTTTAGTGGCAGCTTTTCGCCAAGACCAACTGCCTTAGCACCTTCAGTAAACGCTTCTTTGCCAATTTGCAATGCTTCCTGTGCAAAGTAAATATTATCGGAGTATACGAAGGCATTTTCTAAATTGACTGAATTCTCCTCATGTACACGCTTTACATAATAGTTCCCCCAAGAAGCGTCCTTTGCCCATTTCAAGCCAGAAATTTTCTTTTGTTCAGCAGGATCAAGTGTCCCTGCTTTTAAACCAATCATGGCCGTGATCGGCTTAAATACAGATCCTGGCGTATATGCCTTTGTGAAGCGATTCAGCAGCGGCTTTTTCGGATCATTATTCCACGCATTCCACTGCTCTGACTTCACGCCGCGAACAAAGGCATTCGGGTCATATGAAGGACTGCTCACAAGCGCAAGAACCTCTCCTGTGCTTGGGTGTACAGCTGCCGCCGTACCAGCATCACTGTTTAGCTGTGTGTAGATGCTTTGCTGCAAGCTGCTGTCAAGCGTAACAGAGATGGTTTTCCCATCAACTGCTTCCTTTTTCGCAAGCTCTTCCTTCTCCTTGTTGTTTTCATCTATAATATACAAACGGGCACCATTTTCGCCATGCAGTTCATCCTCATATACCTGCTCTAACCCTGCCTTGCCAATAACATCCCCTGCTCGGTAGCCTTTTTCCGCAAGGGTTTTCAATTGCTCTGCAGTTATTTCCTGCACATAGCCTGTAATATGGGCAGCAGCCTCCTTTAGTGGATAAACCCGCATCGGAACATTTTTTATGCCGACACCCGGCAATCCCGGATCCGTATTAGCACCCTCTGGGAAAAAGCCAATCGGTACAAACAAATTCGGCTTCACCCACTTTGCACTAAGCTTTTGATTGATCTCTTCTACCGTAATACCTAACAGTTTAGCTAGTGCCTCCTTCGTTGCTTCTGCATCGGCACCGAGCTTTTCTGGCACAATTCCAGCTTGTGGAACAGTTCCATTTATCGCAAGACCATTTCCGCTTCGATCCAAAATTTCGCCGCGCTTTGCTTCATATGTATCAATGCCAACCTTATCCCCCGCTTTCATATCGGGAAAGATATGTGTTGTCTCCCACTCAATCTTCCATTTCTCTTCCTCTCCACTTTTTTCCTTTACAAGCTTAATTGGATTTTGAAAGGAAATAGGTCCTGCCATTGTGTCCATCTTTAATTCATAATGCCGCATAGCAGCATCCTTTTCATCCTTCTTGTTTTCTTGCTCCTTTTGCAGCTTTACTTGAAGATTCTCTACTTCAATATCACTATATATTTTTTGGTAACGTTGTACGAATGCGTCCTTTGCGATCGACTTCTTAGAACTCTCAGACAGCATATCGTACATATCAGCAAACTTCTGCTTATTCCATGCCTGTATGTATGCATCCAGTGTTTCCTCCGGCTTTGGAGCATTGCCGCAGGCGGTTACCACCACAGCAAGAAGGATACACATACATAATCCATAGATTCGTTTCATCATTGTCCCCCCTTATATATCTTTTCATTATACAAAAGCAACCCAAATATATACAAATATTACAAAGAATTTGTATAGGCTGCAACGGACTAAAATATTTTGTCCCTCTGTAGAAAAGGATTTTTATAAAGCAAAAACAAGCCTTCAATTGAATTAAGAAGCTGATATATATGCAAGATAACTCGTGAAAGCTGTTTTATCATTTTTCAAATACATATAGCTTCCCATTCTCTGCTCTTCTAAATTTCGGTCCAGCAAATCCTCTTCTTAGCAGCTCCTGTCTCATAAACATCATAATGCCACCATGACCAACAATAAGTACATCCTCATCATGCAAAAGGATTTGATCTAGGGCCGCATTGATTCTATTGAAAACAGCTTGTTTACCCTCCTGCTGCGATCGATGATTCAACAGCCAGGCTCCCCGAATAGACAGCAAATGGACAAAAAGAGGAATTCTAATATTCCAGCGAACAAATGGAGAAAGTGTGATTTCTCTTAATTCCGGCAAATAAACAATTGAACCCTGAAACACTTTTCTAGCTGTTTTTTCTGCTCTGGGCAAATCGCTTGAAAAGCACCTTTTCCATTCTATATTACATAAATCAATTTCATTTTCTACAACATCGGATGCATCGTATTCTCCCACCCATTTCATAAGTTCTGCGGATGTAACCAATGTGTTGGGATATCCTCTTACCACTTTAAAATGGCGAACTAAACCAACTTTCAACCCCTTCACTTCTCCCCTCAAAACATATAGTATCTTTATATTTTACCATCCGATTTACCTGCATTTCGACACGAGGGACATAATTCTTGTACTCGTATTCTTCTAAAACAAGATTCTACCTGCTTGTGTTCTCCCTCTAATACACTCAGTCAAGATCAAAGCATTATATTTTGAGCCGATGCAAACAATTGATACAATAATTTTTGGGAACAGTTATATAGAACGTTCCATCTTAACTCACTACCATTCCAAAAAGAAAGAAGCTGAATATATGTCTGCGAATATAAAACAACTATCTGATATCCAATTTTCTGTGCTGGATCTTTCACCCATTATCGCCGGCGGAACTGCGGCTGATTCTTTACAAAACACGCTTGATCTTGCTCGCCACGCTGAAAAATGGGGATATAACCGCTATTGGCTTGCTGAACATCACAATATGCCCGGCATTGCCAGCTCTGCTACATCTGTTGTCATCGGTCATGTGGCAGCGGGTACTTCAACGATCCGAGTTGGGTCTGGCGGAATTATGCTTCCAAATCATTCACCTTTGGTCATTGCAGAGCAATTTGGCACATTAGTATCTTTATTTCCAGGACGTATTGATCTTGGTCTCGGTCGCGCCCCTGGCACCGATCAACTAACTGCCCGCGCTCTGCGCAAGGAAAACAGAATGGGCGGCGAAGACTTTCCGGAACAGCTAGCTGAGCTTCGCGCCTATTTTGACCCAGAAGCCTTTTCTGGAGATAACTACGTACGAGCAATTCCAGGAGAAGGTCTGAATATTCCGATTTGGTTACTAGGCTCAAGCGGATTTAGCGCACAACTAGCCGGGCAGCTCGGTTTGCCGTTTTCCTTCGCAAGTCATTTCTCACCAGAGTATACATTGCCGGCTCTTGACTTATACCGCCGCAACTTCCGGCCTTCCAGCGCATTAGACAAACCATACGCCATGGTCGGTCTAAACGTTGTTGCGGCAGATACAGATGAAGAAGCACAGCTGCTAGCGACCTCGATGCAGCAAATGTTCTTAAATCTGCTGCGAAACAAGCCTGGTCAACTGCCGCCACCGGTAGAAAATTTGGAAAGCTTCCTCACTGAACATGAAAAAGCGGCCCTGCAGCAACGGCTTGCGACTTCAGTCGTCGGAAGCGCTGAGACAGTGAGAAACAAGCTGCAAAGATTCTTAGATCGAACTGAGGCAGATGAAATGATCATCAACTCGCAAATCTTTGATCATAATGCGCGTCTTCACTCCTACGAAATTATTGCTGAGGTTACAGGAAGAAAAGCCTAACCCTTGTATTTTAGGGCAAAAAGACTGAGCTCTTGGGCGAGGACAGAGGCGTAGTTGTAGTTACATTACACTTATCATTTCCGACTACCTCGAACGACTTCTAGCTTGAAATTTATACTTTTCTACAGTGAAAAAAGGCTTGTAGATAAGGGGAAACTCCCCTTTGTCTACAAGCCTTGCCCAATTACTTTCTAAAGCATTTCCTTATATTATCCTTCAAAAATTGTGCTTAGCTTCACATCAGGATATTTGTCAGTAAACGTCCGAAGCACAAAATCATTTTCAAACAATAGAACAGGATTGCCATCCAAATCCTCTACAAGCATGGCACGGGAATCCGTTTTAATCTGTTTCACATCATCCTTTGAAATCCACCTTGCACTGTTATGCTGCATCGATGTGAATTCAAGATCCACACCATACTCTGCCTTCATGCGGTATTCGAATACCTGAAACTGCAGTTCACCGACCGCTCCTAAAATGTAGTCTCCGAAGAACGGTGTACGGTAAAGCTGTACTGCACCCTCCTGGACAAGCTGTGTCATCCCTTTATCAAAATGCTTATGCTTCATTGCATTTTTTGCCCTTACTTTCCGGAACAGCTCTGGTGGGAACTTCGGCAATGCTTCAAACTGAAACATCGCTCCTCCTCCGATGATTGTATCTCCAATTTGATACGTACCGGAATCATATAATCCGATAATATCACCCGGGTATGCTTCCTCTACCGTTTCCCGATCAGAAGCTAAAAACTGCTGAGATTGTCCTAATTTAATTTTTCTGCCTGTACGAGGAAGGGTAACTGTCATGCCGCGCTCGAATTTTCCAGAGCAGACACGTACGAATGCAATCCGGTCACGGTGAGCCGGGTTCATATTCGCCTGTATTTTGAAAACAAATCCAGAAAAATGCGGATAATCAATGGGAATCTCACCATTTGAAGACATTCTCGACTGCGGCGGAGATGTTAAATTTAAAAAGGAGTTAAAGAACGACTGCACACCAAAATTGGCGATGGCACTTCCAAAAAATACAGGCGTTAATGTCCCATTTTTCACTTTTTCAATTGAGAAATCATTCCCTGCTTCATCAATTAGCATCAGTTCGTCAATCAAGGACGGGATTACGGCAGGATCGATATATTTTGTTAACTCTTCTGTAACATTTTCACCATCAAAATCAATAAATACCGATTCCTCATTACCACGATATACTTCAATTTTCTTTTCAAATCGGTCGTATGTTCCTTGGAATCGTTTCCCCATGCCAATCGGCCATGTCGCCGGATACGATTCAATGCCAAGCACCTCTTCAATTTCCTGCAGCAGCTCAAGCGGCTCTCTTCCTTCGCGGTCAAGCTTATTAATAAAGGTTAAAATCGGAATTCCTCGCATACGGCACACTTTAAATAACTTGAGCGTCTGTGCTTCGATCCCTTTCGTTCCATCGATTACCATTACGGCGCTGTCTACCGCTGTTAACGTACGATACGTATCTTCACTAAAGTCTTGGTGTCCCGGTGTATCGACGATATTCACGTGATGATCGCGATAGAAAAATTGCATTACACTCGATGTAACAGAAATTCCCCTTTGCTTCTCAATTTCCATCCAATCTGAGGTTGCGTACTTTCCAGATTTTTTTGCTTTTACCGTCCCTGCTGAACGAATTGTTCCCCCAAGCAATAGCAACTTCTCCGTCAGTGTCGTTTTCCCGGCATCCGGATGCGAAATAATCGCAAAGGTTCTGCGTGAATTCAGTTCATGTTTTTGTTCATTTGTCATAGAAAAAGTCCTTTCAAGCATCATATATGCAAAAAATATATAAAGAATAATCTTATCTAACAATACATGATTTTTATCGTTATGGATACCCAATCATATCTGTTTGTTATCATGTGAAGCACGAGAACATGTTCTATTGTACATCATCCTTGCAAAAAGAAGAAGTACTCTTCCTTTCACATTGGCGAAGGCAAGGCATATTTGCATCTACACCTTGTTCCTAAAGTTTCCTGATACGTCGAATTCACTTCTAGCTAGAAACTTATACTTTCTTAAAATAAAGAAAACTCGCCGATTAGCGAGCCGTTAGGCGAAGACAGAGGCTTAGTTGCCCTTATACTTGATTCCTAAGATTTCTTAAAGTGTGAAAAAAGCCGCGCACAAACGACGCTAGCCTTTCAGGATCCTCAAGCACTTTAATGCCCTAATTTACAACGCTCCTGTTACATATGACTACTGTTCACTGTGTCTTTAGCTACTGTTTATTTCCCCTTTAACGGAAGCCACGTTAATACATCCTGTATAGTTTTATCCCAATAATCCCACTCATGATCACCAGAACCAAAATCTGTCGTTAAGTTATATTCCGTTTTTTCACATAGATCCTTAAAACGAATATTATCCTCGTATAAAAAATCCTCCGTACCACAGCATTGATACAAAATGGGCTTTTGTTCATTTCTATTAGTTTTTTCTATCACTGAAAATAAATCATGTTCTGTTCCAGCTACATCTTCATTTCCATAAATCAGATGAAAAAGTCCCTCTTGATCAGCTTGATTGATGAGGCTTACGATATCTAATGCTCCTGATAAACTAGCAGCAGCACTGATTTGCTCAGGACGGTTCAACGCCCATTTAAAAGCTCCATACCCCCCCATTGAAAGCCCGGCAACAAAATTATCCTCTCTTGCATCGGATAAAGGAAAAAATGATCTGGAAATGGATGGGAGCTCTTCCGTTAAGAAAGTCCAATACTTATTACCGTATTTCATATCTGTATAAAAGCTATGATGTACTTGCGGCATGACAACGGCTAATCCAAGAGGCGCAACGTATCTTTCAATCGATGTCCTCCTCGTCCAAATCGTATCATCATCACTCAAACCATGCAGCAGATATAATGTCTGATACTTATCACCTGTTAGTGTATTCTGCATTCCGATTTGTGTTGTCGTTTGCTGTGGCAATATAACCGTCATAGATGTACTTAGATTTAAAACATCTGAATAAAACTGACATTGAATTAGTGCCACTGCAACCATCCCTTCAGAACGATCATTAGGTTCGATTATCCCTGAACCTTTTCTCATTTCTAGTTTTTTGTTTCGTGCCTAAATCCTCTTTAAAAATACATAGCTCACCTTATCGTATTCTAGCCTTTCCTCATAAAATCGATGTGCATCCAATCTCTGCAAACCTGATGACAGCGACACAATATTATAACCATTATCTTTTGACCAGTTTTCCACATAAGACGATAGCTGTTGACCATAGCCTTTGCTACGATGCTCGTCATCTGTCACTAAATCACACACCCAAATGAATTTACCGTTATATAACGTAATCATCGGCATAAAACCTACCGCCGCCACAATTGTATCCTTCTCAAATAGGGCAAATAGCTTATATCCCTCATTCTCAACCGCTTGCTGAATGAGTTCTACATAGCTTGTTTCGTCTAAGTGTGTGCGTAACTGTTTCATGACAGGAAAAGCCTCTAGCCACTGCTGCTTCGTAAGTAACTCTTTAATCCTTACCATATGTAACTGCCCCTTTTCTTCTATTAACAGGAAAAAGGCAGCCAATTACAACATACACAGCTGCCTTTATGCTTCACCTTTAGATTCTAAGCATCCTAATTAGCTAACAATGCTAAAACTGTATCCAGCAATACGTTAACTCCCTTTTCACAATCCTCCCACGCTGTCAATTCTTCCTCACAATGGCTTTTTCCATTTATGCTTGGAACAAATAGCATCGCAGTCGGCACAAGGCTTGCAATAAATTGGGCATCATGTCCTGCTCCGCTCACCATTCTTTTATGAGAATATCCTAAAGACTCTGCTGATTGCTCAAGCGCATTGCAAGTATCCTTATCAAACCAAACCGTATCCCGATCCCATAGCTTGACAGCCTTCACTTCGCAATCCGCCTTCGCTATGGATTGCGGCAGCCCTTGTATCACTTCTTCAACAGAGCTGATCATATCCGGATTTTTATGCCGTGCCTCTAAGGTAAATACAACTTTATTCGGAATGACCGTATGGATATTCGGGAACACGTTCACCCTGCCAATTGTGTACACTAACTCATCATCGATCGCCCCTAATCGTTGACAGATTTCCGAAATCAGATTATTCGTAGCAAATAGGGCATCCTTTCTCATCCCCATCGGTGTTGTCCCTGCATGATTAGACTCACCGGTCACCTCAATTTCATAGCACACCATTCCGACTACACATTCAACAACTCCAATTGTAATATTTTCTGTCTCCAAAATCGGCCCTTGCTCAATATGTAGTTCTAAAAAGGCTGTAGCCTCTTTCAAGCGGTTTTTCGCTTCGCCTGCATACCCAGTGGCTTGCAGGGCTTCCTCAAACGTAATCCCGGCAATATCCGTTTTTTTCAGCATTACCGATTTTTCAAATTTTCCTGAAAGCACGCCCGATGCCATCATAGAAGGCTCGAATCTAGCACCTTCCTCGTTCGTAAAATTAACAATCGTAATCGGAACACGAGGCTTTATATTGTTTTCCACTAGCGTCCTCACAACCTCTAAACCAGCCGCAACCCCTAATACCCCATCAAATCGACCGCCCTTTTTCACCGTATCCAAATGCGATCCAAGCAGAATTGGAGGCTGCTGCTCTACCCCCTCTAACGTCGCATAAATACAACCCATATCATCTACAGCAATAGACATGCCTAGTTCCTTACAACAATCGCAAAAGTAATCCCTGACGGCACGATCTTCCTGTGACAACGATAATCTCGTTACCCCGTTATTTTCTGTACGTCCATAATTTGCAAACAGCTCCAATTGATTTCTTAACCTCTCACCGTTAATTAATATCTTTTGCCGTTGCATCACGAACACTCCTTTCCCAATCTATAGATGAGATGAGCTAATACTGCTTTATGTCATAACAAACTATTAC
Source organism: Bacillus sp. OTU530 (assembly GCF_038440375.1). Taxonomy (NCBI): domain Bacteria; kingdom Bacillati; phylum Bacillota; class Bacilli; order Caryophanales; family Bacillaceae; genus Bacillus; species Bacillus sp. OTU530. The sequence continues at coordinate 1,523 of NZ_JASATP010000055.1, read as the reverse complement.
ACAGGGGATGGAAGAATCCTGCTTATTTGTAAGAATATCTTGCATACATTTGATAAAGAAAACTCGCCGATTGGCAAGCCCTGCTCTTGGGCGAGGACAGAGGCATAGTTGCACTTATACTTTATTCCTAAAATTCCCCACTGCGTCGAATGAACTTCTAGCTGGGAATTTATACGTTCTTACAGTGTAAAGTAAAAAAGCGAGCAGTTTCATATCAAACTACTCGCTCAAACATGATATTTTGACTTTTCTCAACCACTTCGTATTATGTTTACCTATAGGCTGACATAACAAGCTTTTTATATGTATAATCTCTATCTAAACCCGACTGCCTTCTTGTATTCTTCCATGATATTATTAATAATTTGCTGCACCGGCAAAATATCTTTAATCTCCTGTACCCTTGCCCCTGCAAAAACCAATCCATTCTCAACATCTCCGCCAACTGATCTCAATAAGGAATCCAATGTGCAGAATCGATACGAACAATTCTTCAGACAATCATGACACTTAGCAATTTTAACCTTATCTACGCTGCTAATCAGTTCTGTAAATTGATTTTTAATGGCTCTTCCATATAACCCAACTGTTGTTTTCACCATCATGATATCACGTTCTTGTGCATCCACATATTTCTGCTTAAACGCTAAAGGAGCATCACATTCCTCGCTAGCTACAAAACGGGTGCCTATTTGTACGCCAGAAGCTCCAACCTTAAGCGCTTTTGCGAGATCCTCACCCGTTAAAATACCGCCAGCTGCAATCACAGGAATTTTCACAGCCCTCACTACCTCTGGAAGAATATCAAATAAAGGTCTATCTGTTCCGATATGGCCACCTGCTTCACATCCCTCTACCACAACAGCAGCTGCCCCTAACCTTTCAGAAATCTTGGCTAGCTTTGCAGAAGAAACGATTGAGATGACCGGCACTCCAGCATTTTTCCCCCAGGCATACATATCTCTTGAAATACCCGCTCCAGAAATAATGAAATCTACCCTTTCTTCTATAGCAGCCTTCATTTTCTCAGCAAAATCCTTCATTGCAAACAACACATTTACCCCAACATATCCCCTTCCTTTGGTTAGCACTCTCACCCTGCGAATATGGATCCTCATTTCCTCAATAGAAATCCCTGTACCTGAAATAATGCCAATCCCCCCCGCATTCGCGACAGCAGCTGAAAGCCCGCTCAAGGATATCCCTACTCCCATCCCTCCCTGTAAGATGGGAACCCTTGGAATCATATGCTCAATTTGTAGTTGTGGAAACTTCAACAGAAATACCTCATTTCATGGATAATGTAAAATGAATCATTCCTTTCTCTCATTATGCCATACTTGGAGGTGTCTTCATGTGAAAAAAATCACAAACAAAAGCCCATTTCTATTTTATTTACTCTCAACTGAAAAATACAAAAAAACCCCTCCTGCATGTACAGAAGGGATTTAAATTTTGCCTAGCGACGTCCTACTCTCACAGGGGGAAACCCCCAACTACCATCGGCGCTGAAGAGCTTAACT
>NZ_JASATP010000054.1:0-36045 GCF_038440375.1 Bacillus sp. OTU530 | reverse complement strand
TATGTTTTCTTATAAACAGTACAATTTTACGTTTCCAAAAAAGAATAAAATTTATGCATATTGTATACTTGTCAAATTACATAAACCCTTATTATCGGAATTCAATGTATCTAGCAACCTATAAAAAAACCTCCAGTAAAGATCTGGAGGAGCTTCATATTAACATAATTCACGATATCGAAAGTACGGATAAAATCTTAGGAATTCATAGATTCTTCGGCTTTTATTCGTGGTAACCTCCAGCTGTCCGCATTCATTCTAAAGGAATGGTCTAGTTCCGATTACGACAGTAGCGTCAAGTTCATCACAATTTGTCACCTGTGGGATTAGTCCATTTTGAGCAAATATCTCAACGGTTTGCAATGCCTGTCGTTGGCTAGTCTCGACAAGTAGATGGCCGCCGGGCGCTAGCCAGAGTAGTGCTTCATTAGCCACTCTCCTCTGAATGTCCAGCCCATCCTCTCCACCGTCGAGTGCAACCCTCGCCTCATGTTTACGGGCTTCCTGAGGTAACAGCTTAATTGCCCCAGTAGGTACGTAGGGTACGTTTGCGATCAAGATTTGGACGTAACCACGTAGTTTAGTCGGAAGTGGACGGTAGAGATCACCTTCGTACACGTTACTATTTATCCAATTAATATTGCGCTGGGCACATCGCACTGCGGCGGGGTCTATGTCAACCGCATACAACTCGATCTGTTCTAGGATTGTAGCCAGTGCGGTACCCACCGCACCCGTACCACAGCATAAGTCAACTATGATATCTCTCGGCATAGCAAATTGAGCTGCCTGTTGGACAAGAAACTCGGTACGGCGACGAGGGACGAAAACACCTGGTTCTACCACTATCCGAAGACCACAGAAATTTGCCCAACCGATGATGTGTTCTAAGGGAAGACCGGCTATTCGTTGTTCCAGCATATCGGCTAGTATTTCTGGTGTTTGTGCTTCTGAGATAAGCAATTGTGCCTCATCTTCTGCAAAAACACAACCAGCAGTCCGAAGCTTGGTTATTATACATTTTTCTGTTTCCTCGTCTATATAAAAATCAAATGTTTTTTCTATAGTAACAGCTCCCTTTTTCTTTAATTTTAACAACTGGAAGAAGTTATTTGTTATAAAAATTGGATGCACAGGATATTCATGGGGGGGGGGTAACATAATCCCGCATTATCGGAATTCAATGTATCTAGGAGTCTACAAAAAACATCCTCCAGTTAAACAGTCTCGTGTTCGCTTTGCTATCAGGATGCAGTCCTCGGTTAGATAAGGACATACACAAGCGAGAGAATTCCAATAAGCGTTACAAATATTGAAGTTAAGAATCCATTATCAATTAATGCTGTCATTAAAGTTTTTTTCTCGTTCATTTGTATCTCTCCTCTTTAGCAAACCCCTCTTGTTCTCTGAAGGAGGACTTCAGAGAACAGCGGATGGATTATTGTTTTAATCTGTGAATATAAATCTTCCCAACAAAAAAGCTAATGATCCAACCTATCAACAAGGGAAGCATTGATCCGCTTTGCATATAATAACCATTTACGTTATCAATTTCTTCGTATCGGTACATGAACATAGGAATAGTAAACATATGACCAATGCAGTAAATTAATAGGGAAATCAAAACAAATGATAAGAATGAAACGATAAACTTTTTGGAGACCATTATGAACACCTCCCTCCAAAGATTCTTGTCACATATTTTTTACTAACTATCTCTTAAGTTCCTAATTGTACCACTAAAGGAAATTTTTTGTTTAGATTTTTGGATGCACACTGTATTCATGTGAAGTTAACATAACGCGTCATTACCAGAAGTGAGATTCCCTAAGAAATCCGCGCCAATACTGGGGTTCTATCCATATCCGAACATTATCAAATATGCAGGATTTTATGCAATGCCCTGGCGGCGCGGCTTTTGATCTCCCGATCTTTTTACAAGTCTCTCTACTTTTTGCATAAAATTCTACATATCATTTTCCTTCTTAATATTGCTTCGAAATAAAGTTTGATCATTTTCTACGTGTGTTTGCTCTACAATCGAGCCTTATCGTTAAAAGTCATTATTGAAGAATGGCAGTTTAGTTATGTGGAATCAACTTGAAGATACTATTATAAAAGAAAAGATTGAAAATGAATTATTACCGCAAGCATCTACTGTGGTTTCTGCAGTAAATGGTAACTTTGCGCAAGTTAGGCACCCTAAGATTGCATTTGCTGAGCTACAATTTGAATGGGCAACTGGAGCTTGGTTTTCTCATGTAATTTGGGAAGACGATGACAATGCAAATCTAGCAAAAGAAGAAATTTTAAGCAAATGGTTCAATACCTTGAGTGCTGAAATTAAAGTCCAACCATTAGACAGTGATACCAAACTTTCATGGTATCCTTAAAGTCTACTTTAAAAGGAACAGACAGTTAAGTGACATAAAAGTTGGTTCATTGTATTCAAAAGAGATTTATGGAATAATTGATGTGGGTGTATTTATTCCCTAAATATCAATATTCCGTGCTAAAACCGGAGAATCATGGAGTTGCATTTTTAGATGCCTTTCCTAAAGAAATCTCTGAATCTATTTCTTTGTCCCATCCGTCATAAAATACTAAAAAATAGCCAGCTCCATTTCAGAGCAAAGGCTATTTTTTTGAAGTTTCCTCAACGTAGTGTAACTACATCTAATTGTTTAATAATAATTCAGTCATAACTCCTCTACAATTTTCCACGACTATTCCTCCATCAAATTTTCTTCATCGGATTTCGTGGATAGTATTTCTTTTTTCAAAAAAACTAAAATTGAATCTACCCCTAAGTTGGTTGCCCTTTCTAATCACTTATGTCACCTAAGAAAAAAGCAGATTGTATCGTACATATACAATCTGCTTTCATTTATTTATTGCATTTCATTCTTCAAGATACTATTTCTAGATCCATAAAAACGATAAAAGATTAAACCAATCACCAGCCAAATGCCGAAGGATAACTAAGTAATCCACTGTAAGTTAAAAATTAAATACAGGCACAAGATGAATGATGCCGCGTTAACTTAATAAGAATTTCTTTCCTTGAAACAATGCATTCTTTAAGTTCAGTAAAAAGCAACTAAACAAGTCTATTGTTACCTTACAATACTTATTAAAGCTTAACTACTTTCGTTTACACAATGAGAAAAAACGCTGACAGTTTAGCACCGCCCCCGTTAATCTAAGTAAACTATTACTTTTTAATCTGAATTTAACAACTTCTTCCTATTTGTCACGAGGGGTGGAACAAAAAAAAGGAGCCGGAACTACCGAATTGTAAATCTGACGCCAATAATCTAAAAAAACGGGTTCACATTTCACAACTAACAATTGGAGGTGCGGTTCAAAAAAGTCGGCTTGACAACCGACTTTTTCAACACCATGATTCAAGGGACTAAATCAAAGTAGTTTACGGAATAGTGAAATTCCCTAGCTCCGCTATCCATTTTGTTTAAAAATGTTCTATATGAATTTGTGTTGTAAAGATCTTCTCTTGATTAGGCTTCAATCCATAAAGCCCCGTGATTTCTTCCAATAAAGGAATATTCGGGGCATTGGTCACCCATGAATACGGCTCTATAGCAAGAAGATCTTCTTGCCCTCCGGCAGTAAATAGAACCCAATGTCTAAAACCGCTTACAGCCTCATATGTAACCTTTAAGCCTAAAGCAGGGTGCTCCATAACAGCTTTGTGATTATCTGTTAGTGGGTAAACATCATCTAAAGCAAGCCCTTTCAGCTTCATGCCGTTTTTCAATTCTTCTTTGTATGGAACATCTAATAGCTTCCCTGTTGGCAAATTTCTGTTATTCAATTCCCAATACATGTTCAAGTCCATGTAAAGCTTAGCACTCTCCATCGGGAAATTGAAGGTTGTATGATAGCCGACACCTACAGGCATTACCTCGCTGCTTTTGTTGATGACTTTTAAAGTCTGTGTAACACCTCTCTCTGTCAAATGAACAGTCATCTCTAATACAAATGCATGTGGAAATTGCCGTAAAATGTCTGGATGGTCACTGGAGTCAAATATCGTAGTGAGTGTATCATGTCTATCATCTATCCTGCTCACCGTCCACTTTTTGTTATGAACCCATCCGTGAATATGCACATTCTCTTTTGGTCTGTTCATATCCAACATGTACGTCCGGTTATCGAACTGAAACACAGCATCTTCTATCCGATTTGGCGGAAATAACACAGGTGTTCCGTATAACATTCTGCGGCCGTCATACTCTTCTTTTGTTTTTGGAACCCTTAGCAGTTCCACTCCTTTCTTTTTATCGAAAAGAGAAATCAGGTTACTGCCTTCCTCTGGAAGAATGATGGCTTTAAAACACTCATTTTCTATTTCATATGCAATTCCTTCTAGAAACTCAATTTGTTGAATACCCAAAATTTCCCCTCCTGCTCTTCTACAAACTATAAAAAAACTAACTACCACCCTAAAAAATACTGTCTTTTCCAATAATTCAGCTAAAAGGATAACGTATTCCCCGTATAAAGGATATGGTTAAAATATCTCGACGGGTATGCGACTGTACCCCAATCATAAGACTCGGTCACATTTTATTCCAATCAAATCCAATCTTCTTCAAGAAGGCTCTCGCCAGCACCATATGACCGGCAACACTTGGATGGACACGGTCCCATGCTAATGTTGCCGGGTAGAGTTGCTCTAACACTACATTAAACGAAGCTTGTGTATCTATGAAGATACAGTCCATTTCTTCGGCGATACGTCTTACAACTTCCCCATATTGATCCATTGTCCGACGCATTGCATCATGTTCATTACTTTCTAAATAAAAAGGAGTCATCAATACAATCCCATTGACAAACGATTTTGTCTCTTTAATCAGTTTCCGTAGCGTGTCCTCGTATTCATCCAAATACACATGCTGATCCTTAATAAACGGAAGATCGTACTGTCGCCACACATCGTTTGTACCAATCATAATCGCTAACCAGTCTGGGTTCTGATTAAGCACATCCTCTTGCCATCTTTTCTTTAAATCCCGAACTGTGTTTCCGCTAATCCCTTTATTGACGACTCGAATCCCCAATTCCGGATAAACGGACTGCAGGAGCCCGTCGATGAAGGATACATATCCTTTACCTAGCGCACCAAACAAACCCTCTCCTTCCGGCTTCACTCGTTCACAATCCGTAATCGAATCCCCAATAAATAAAAGTTTTTGATCCTTATTTAATAACATGGTTTATATCTCCTTCTCAAAACTCCCCGTTATGTAAATGAACCTTCCATATATAACCATCATAGAACGTACGTTTCTACAATACAATACTTTAGACCGCATCTAACCGAAATTCATCCCTCCTTATCCCTGGGTCTCGCCCTTCACAGGCTTGAAGAAGGGGAATTCTTTCGGAAATCTGTTAAATAAAGCTTATCTTATTGCTAAATATTGATGCCTTTTGCACAAAATATCTAGCATCTCAAACCTGAAGACCCTGCAGTGTAAGTAAATGCTTAAATTCTAGCAAAAGAGCTTTTCATAAACTCTATGTACTGTTTAAAAGTAATTTCCGGCTCTTCGATTTCAGGGCACCATTTTTTCTCCCACTCCAGAGTAAAATAGTCTTCATAGCCTTTCTCCACTAATAGCTGCAGCATTTGCTGCAAAGGAACATCCCCCTCTCCAAGCAAACAAAGCTGGTAACCCCGATCCGTATCCTTCTTCATCAGATTTTTCGTGCAGGATACCCCGACTTCAAGGAATGTGAAGGGCAAAGCCCAATGAGTAAGTCGAGGAGGAATGTACGATTTTGCGTAGCAAAACCCTTCCTGCACATCCTCCTTTGTGGTATATTTTGGATAGGAGAAAACCGTTAGGCGAAATTTCGCTAAAGGCACTCTTTTCGTTCTTTGACAACCTAAGATATGAGGTTGGTTGCAGGAATCTCGTTGCAACCGTAAAATCTTAGACGTAACTCGTCTGTCCAGTATGTGTGGAAATATGAGTACTGCTACTGGACAAAGCTGCTGCGTAGCGGTTGCTGCTTGAGTATGGCTCTTGCAGTAGGGTGACTGCCAACACGCCCATGATGCAGAGGACACTCGAAGGTAGGAGGTCTTAGACCGTCGGTACTGCTGGTTACTCGCAAGCCCCCACTTCAAGCGAAGCTAAGTGGTGGGTAGTTGACATACGAATCCTTCCAGTGAGTATATTTGATCCGTTTTCCTAAAGTGTCCCATGTTAGAACAGGATCCTCATCCGCTGTTCTAAAAGGATGATGGACATCCCATAACACGTGTAGATAATCAGAATTGACCCTTTCAACAATTTCTGCAATATGTTCGCAATTTGTCCAATCATCATGTGTTTCAATAACGAGGCTTACATTGAAAGCCTCGGCTATTTTCAGCATTTCCACTAGATTTTCAACTACAATTTCAACTGCCTTGCTTCGGTCTACGTCTATAATCGTTCCGCCAAAAACCCGTATATATGGTGTGTTAAAATATTGGCATAGCTGCGCATATCTCCTTAATTCATGTAAGTACTGTCCCAACTCCTCATGTGATGTGGTAAATAATTGTATCGAGCTCGAAAAACATGGTATTTCTAAAGATGCATCTTGAAATTTTTGTGCCGTTTCTTTTATATTAGTTGAGAACTCGGGGAATGTAAAAATATTAAGCTCTCCTAAATATCCTCGAAAATCTACACCATGATACCCATTTTCAACTGCATTTGAAATAATGGTATCTAAATCCCATTCCGGACATCCTAACGTTGAAAAAGCTAGCTTCATTGCTTTCCTCCCCTACTACAGAAATACGTGATAAAATCTTATATTTTCAATCCAAAATCGCTGATATATATTGTTAGATTGAATAACCACTAAGCGTCACTATGTCGATGTTCGGATACTTTTTCTCAAAAGCAGCAATAGTGCTTTTCCAATTGTAAGATTCCTCGTTCCCAAAAGTATGAAATTTAATAGTGACCGTTTCAGCTTGTTTCGAACCTGACGATGTTTTTTCAGTGTCACTGCTTCCTCCACAGCCTGCCAGCATAACAGTAGACATTACAATGCAAAGCAATGGAGCCCATAACTTTTTCTTCATCATCTTTCCCCCTACAGTTGTTTAATTTTCATCATGAAAGCCTTTACAAATAAAAGTTTATCAAATTCAGTTATTCTAGATATAAAACTAATTTTACTAGTTTAGTGAAATTTTTGACAAAGCCATACCGTATTTCATTCAATTTTCAGTTCTGGTGCAGATATGATTGGTTAGAAATATAGAGCTTCGGTATCCTTTTCAGCTGTGATTTATGATACTACTTCAAATCGTTTATGTACGAATTCAACCTCACTCTGGACAGACCTTATCCCTTGTTGGAGCTGTCATTTTTTCAACATATGCATCACTTTCATTTCACCCTCAATAAGGAATGGAAAGTGAATTCGAAATATTTTTCACACAAAAAACAGGCCATAATATACTAGTTATAAATGAATTCTTGTATATTATGGCTAACTCTATTTTTATCAATTATGTCTGAATTCTGAAGATCAATAATATTGCTTTGTTTTAGAAAAGCCTCCATTTGTTTAAAAAACATTCTTTTTTAATTCTCTCAGGTGTTCCTCAATTTTGGCTTTTTATCGATTTTAATCGCAGACCTTATCGCTTTCTGCATTCAGGGCGATAAGATGGCGCAGTTCTCTGATTTAGAGGCGATAAAACATTCACTGCAATTTTTTACTCATGTTGTACCAAATGACTCTACCATGCTCAGAACTTGAAACCCCGAGGTTGCGGTATCCATAGCTTTCATAGAAGCGAATTAAGTTCTCTTTACAAGTGAGTGTAATCGTTTCACGGTTGTTCTCTCTTGCATTTTTTTCAAGATGTGTAAGTAACGCTAATGCCACACCTCGTTTTTGAAAATGCGGGGACACTGCTAATCCTAAAACACTTTGGTGACCGCCAGATGCTGGATTTTCCTTTACATTACCAAATAAGTCATCTGTAATGAATGCTGTTCCAATGACCGGCCCATTGACAAAACCCACTATCACACCATCTTTTTCAGCTACAAAAAAACTATCCGGAATCAATTGAATGCGCTTTTCAAATGCTTCTTTCGTCGCAGCCTCTTCTTCTGTAAAACAACAATGTTCAATAACTACAAGTTCAGGTAAATCTTTCATTTTTACGTTCCGTATTTTCAACATATCCGTCCATTCCTCCAAAATTGAAACATATTCCTAAATTAACTTAGATTTCGTCAGATGAATAGATAGCATGTAAGTTATTTTTATTAATCTCAAGTATCGTTTCTTTAGTCTTTCTGAAAATGGGATCTAATATTTTCAAAGTAATTAGGTGCTTCGTTTGCTCATTGAACTACCCCCACCTACTCGCTAACGCTCCTTGAGGTGGGAGATTCTGTATCCTCTTCCTAGGAAGCGAAATACAGAGCCGTTCAACAGGCTTCTCATAGGGCAAATAGGGAGAGCTCACACTTTCTTGTACGTGACAAAGTCACCGAGGTGGCCTTGTCTCATACAAGTAGTGATAGTTGCTTCTCTTTTTTCACCCTATACGTGTTGCGATGTTCTTGCACCAATGCACCCACCATTCTGGAGCTAGATCCTCTGGCCTTTGCGGCAAAATGATGGTGATGCAAGAACAGCTGATGCCATTCCAAACGAAGTCAGGCTTCCCTTTCTTCTAACCAAACTTTCGGTACATACTTCTGCAAACTATCACGTTCTGCTTGTGTCAGCCCATAGTTACAAATCTCCTTGTTGAATAATGGATAAGATTGGTCTGATACATGATAGAATAGGTGCGAACGAAGTACGCTGAATGCCTTCGTCAAAACACTCCATTGCTTCCAATGGTGCTCCCCATCCTTGCGTTCTGTATAGACTTGCAGTCCCTTTGGCACCTGTTCCTTCAAGTTCATGCCGCGTCTGCCAATGACATAAGAGGCTGCTTGATGGATGGAAATATGCATCTGTTTCATATACTTCATCTTCCCGATCTGGCTGGTGAAGGCAGGATTCACTTCAAACACAGCGACTCCCATTTTAGCAGCTCAGCTGTGAATGCTATCCTGCATCTTTTTATAGGCAAACATGCTCATCCTTCGGTTTTGCTTCCGATTGCGGTAACGGCCGGCAGACTTTGATAGAGTTGTATCTAATATCTCTAACACAATCGGCTTATTCCTTTGAACGGCGATGTCCACCAAACGAATCGCTTCTGCTTCTAGAATTTTTGTGATTTGTCCACTTCGTTTTCCTTCTAAGGAGAAATAGAGACAAGAGGAGGAAAGTAATTGTCCTTGTCCATTCACGTTGGAGAAGGCAATATGATTGTAGTTGACGTCCACACCGATGACACCATCTGCTTTTGAGTGATTGAGATGAGGATGTTCTGGCTCTTCTACGATACATTTGATGATGTAGTACGTACCATGGTCTTCGATGGACCAACCCATTGACTGGCCATCCTTCTTTTTATTTTGACAGGAAAGCTGCGTGGCGATGGATTCTTGCACCCGATCTTGTCCATAAGGAAAATACACATACGGAAGTACAAGCGCTCGCCCCGTGGTACTTCTGATATGTAAGGTTTGGCTTGGCGCATCATATTGGAACACAAAGTTCCCATACTTCGCATCCTTCCGTCCAGAGATGATCATCCGGGCATTTCGTTTGTGACGGAATGCTTGTCTCCATGCTGCATGGCTCTTTTGATCCTGATCCATTGTATATTGCTTACGAAAGAAGGAACGAGAGCCAAACAAAGCAGAAGAAATCGTCTGTTTCAATTTCTCCTTTTTCTGCTCCTGCCGAAGGAGACGATGCTGGAGTTGTCCGATTCTTACCTTGAGGTGTTTGATTTCTTTATCTAGATGCCGATGTTCAAACAGATAGAGAGAGAACCAAATGTGCGTCTCATTCTTACGATGATGCGCATATACCGTGCCGGAAGCGGTTTGATGCACCCGATACCCCATTCTTTTGTGCAGCTTCGGTTTTCCAACCATAATCGACTGCTTCATTTTCCGTAATGTCGTGAGCTTACTGCGCTCGTTTTTTAGTTTCTTTTGAATGGATTGAAGGGTAACATCTATCTGTTTCAGATACAACACCTGTAATTCCTTTTGCGATGTACGAAGAGCGTTTGCTTGTTGAACTGCGCTATTCGCATAGTAGTCATCCAGTTGGAATCGTTTCTTAATTGCTAGATGAAGACTGCCTTCATACGGCTTGTTTCCCGTGCGCAGATGGTTTGTCTGCCAGGCATAGGCTGCTCGCATCGCTTGGTTATATAGCTGGAGAGAGTGAGAAAGTTCCTGATTCACATCGCGAAAGACCGTGTATTTATAGATTCGATTGGAAAAATAACACTTCTTCATTCCCTCCTTCTCCCTTCTGGTTCATTTTGGTAATTATATATTACCAAAAGAACATACGTTTGTCTATTTACATGTCCCTATTCACCAAATATGCTAGGCGATTGCCTAGCCGACATTCATCCCCCACTTACCACTGGGCTACACCCATCACGTGCTTGAAGTGGGGGTCTTCTGTCGGAAAATGATAAATAAAGACATCCCTTATTACAGGAATGCCTCTGTTAATCGAGCAAGAAAAGAAAGATATTGAATAGTATAGAAGCGATGCATATGCCTCGAAAGAAGCAAGTTTTCTTACAGGAGAAGTCCGTCAAAAATCCGCAAGAATTTATACATCAGCTGTTTAGATGTACAGCATAAGGTAGGATTCCGAAAAAAATCTACTTATTTTTTCAAACTTTCATTGTATTTGTACCAGAATCTTATTTCAATAATCCTTTCAGAAAGTCTAATTTCAGCTTCGCATTATCTTGGCTGACAACATCTACGCCCGTATCAATATTTTTTTTAACGTCCTCTCCTTTTATGACTTTCAATGCAGTTTCAATGCTTAGATACCCCATATCATAAGGATTTTGTGCGACTGTATCAGTTAATGTTCCATCTTCTATTAACTTAATCATTTTGATAATTCCATCTGCTCCTATGACTGGTATTTTAAGCCCATGATCCTTAATAACCTTTAATGCATCTACAGCCACGATGTCATTTGTGGTAATGATGCCTTTAACATCAGGGTCATCCCGTAAAATCGTTTCCGTTGCTTTTCTGGTTATCTCAGCATGATCTGATAATCCTACTTTTTCTGCCGCTATTTTGATCCCTGCAGCTTCTAAGCTCATTTTAGCCCCTTCTATTCGCTTACCTATCACTGGAATATCTCCGCCAATCAAGGCCGCTTCATCTCCAGGCTGCAGATGTGAAGCTAATAATTCTCCGGCTATTCTGCCCAGGTTAAGGTTATCCGTACCAATATATGCAGTTTTGTCTTTCCATGGATCGTATGTGTCTAATAGCAATACGGGAATATTCGTTTTTACAAATTTTCCCAATACAGGAATGATGCGATCTGGAGAAGTCGGAGAGACTATTAATACATCTGGCTTCTCTTTTAGAACATTCTCTAACATATCTCGCTGTGACTCTACTGTTCCGTCTTTAGGTGCGATCACTTTACCGTCTACGTCAAAATCCCGAAACCCCTTTTCCACTCCTGCTTTAGTGATTTCCCAGTATTCAGAATTAAAATCTTTTAAAACAACAACTACTTTAGGTTTATCCTCTGCTTTACAGAATTTGACTATGCATCCTATTAAAATGACTAGAAACAACGAACTAATCAATAGGATACGCAGCTTCTTTTTCATCTTTTATCTCCCTGTCATCAAAGTTTTGCATTTTTACAACATTAAGGATACGCATGTCCCTTTACTTGAAACTTCATTTATCTGTTATTATCGAAAAAAACGATTAATTTGTTGCATCTCTTCATTCAGTTCTAGTTGAAACTACACATTTCTCATCAGAACATGCCGTCCTACCTTCTTTTTCTATCAGCCATATTATTGATTAAACCGGAAGTTACCGGGTTAGCCTGCCGATATAAGTGCTGTAATATGTTTAGCTCTCCCTTCCAGAAAGAAACCTTTCTAGAGCTGCAACGGCCTCTTGTTCATCGCTTCCATTTGCAAGCAGGGTAATTTCTTCTCCATTTCTAATGGCTAAGGTCATTACCCCCATAATACTTTTCCCAGGTGTTACCCTCTCATTTTTAATAATATTTATCTCACTGTTAAAGGAAGTTGATTTTTTTACAAATTGACTTGCATATCGAGCCTGAAGACCAGGCTGGAGTTGGATAACAACTTTTCTTTCTATCATGAAACATCCATCCTCTCTTTCCTTTATTAATATGGTATATATAGCCGATATTAAATAATTGAATGTTTAATACCAAAGCTTTGGATACGATTTTTTTGAAAACTTATCCTCTAATTCTCATTACACTCTCGCTTATGTCGAATTCGTTTCTAGCTGGAAATTTATACTTTCCTATAGTAAAAAAAGGAAAACTTCACTAACAGGTAAAGTCTGTCTAAAATAAAGCAGAACTCATCTATAAACTGTTCGAAATCATATTATAACTCATAAATTAACAGGTTATATAGGTTCCTAATAGTTATCTAATCGCTCGTTATTTCATAAAATGAAAATATATTAATTTTAAGAAACATTACCTGCTACATTACTTTTTCTCCACCTTATTTTGTATAAAATGTAACCGTATTCTTTATCTATTCTTTATCGGGTTATCGATTACCCTGAGTTGTCTTTAGTCTATCCTATAAGCCATAATATTTCAATGACTTTTTTCCAAAAAAATTTATATTCAAATCATTTTTATAATTATAGCTCTATAACTCTGTAGAGATGGTTGAAAGTGCCCCTTTGTATATATGTACCTCTCCTTAGTTGATATCATCGAGTTCCTGATATCTCGAATTATGATTTTTATCCCTTACCACTCTTGCGAAGTTGATAGAAAGCGCACTCTAAAAAGAACTAAGCATAGGCAAACTGCCTATGCTTAGTTCTTTTTAGAGTGCAGGATACCCCGACTTCAAGGAATGTGAAGGGCAAAGCCCAATGAGTAAGTCGGGAGGAATGCACGATTTTGCGTAGCAAAACCCTTCCTGCACATCCTCCTTTGTGGTATATTTTGGATAGGAGAAAACCGTTAGGCGAAATTTCGCTAAAGGCACTCTTTTCGTTCTTTGACAACCTAAGATATGAGGTTGGTTGCAGGAATCTCGTTGCAACCGTAAAATCTTAGACGTAACTCGTCTGTCCAGTATGTGTGGAAATATGAGTACTGCTACTGGACAAAGCCGCTGCGTAGCGGTTGCTGCTTGAGTATGGCTCTTGCAGTAGGGCGACTGTCAACACGCCCATGATGCAGAGGACACTCGAAGGTAGGAGGTCTTAGACCGTCGGTACTGCTGATTACTCGCAAGCCCCCACTTCAAGCGAAGCTAAGTGGTGGGTAGATTCAACTGCCGCTTGCAGTGGGGAAATCCCCTGCTGATAGAAGTTGAATTCTATATCGATTCTCTTTCATTAAGTCTTGCTGTTGACTGACGAATAACAAGTTCTGGGAGCAAAGAGATACGTTGTCTCGTGTTATCCTTTTGTTCAATTTGTTGAATTAAGAGCCCCATCGCCTTTCTTCCCATTTCATGTATCGGTATATCTATAGAAGATAACTGAGGTTCTACAACCTTGCACATCACAGCATTATCAAACCCTATAATAGATAATTCTTCTGGTATCTTAATCCCTAGCTCCTTTGCTGCCATAATAGCGCCAATAGCTAATATATCATTACACCCAAAAATTGCCGTAGGCCTTTGTCTATTAGTAAGCAACTCTCTAGCACACAGCCGGGCTCCTTCAATTGTCGGGTCAGTAGTTGTCATGACTAAGTTTTTATCTACCTCTATTCCCGCATTTATTAAAGCTTTTTCGTATCCCCTTGGGCGCTCTGCTCCACTTGCTGTTCCTTCCTCTGCGATAATTCCAATTCTACAGTGTCCTAGAGACAACAAATGCTCAGTGGCAACATAACCGCCTAAATAATCATCGCCGGCCACACTGCCTACTGGAAGTTCTGGTCGATGAAAAGCAATAAATACTAGTGGGATTTCCTCCTCAATTAACTGTCTCAAAACCGGTTCATTTTTAAAGAAAGAAGCAATAATAAATCCGTCAACACGTTTCTGCTTTAGTAATGTAATATGCTTAGCTTCCTTTTCAGGGTCACTTCCGGTACTGCACATGACAACACTAAAGCCCAACTCTTGCCCGTATTCCTCTATATATTTTAAATATTGGGCATATATAGGGTTCGCTGCGTCAGGAATTAATAATGCGATAGTATAAGTGGATTTTCCCTTCATTGCCGAAGCTAATACATTGGGCTGATAGTGACGCTTATCTATAATCGCCGTAATCTTTTTTCTCGTTTTTTCACTGATCCGTCCCTTATTATTAATTACCTTAGAAACGGTAGTAGCAGATACCCCCGCTTCCCTTGCAATATCATAAATGGTTAGCTTCATTTCTCCACTCTCTTTCAACTGATATATATTTTCTTCTAATAATGGAACATCCTATTTCTCCCAATTCCGGTTACTTGTCTACCTGACTAAGTATATCATAGGTTCTTTACACCGTAAGAAAGTATAAATTTCTAGTCGGAAGCCAACTCGACGTAGCGAGAAATTTTAAGAATACAGTATAAGCAGGGCTCGCCAATCGGCGAGTTTTCTTTAAGTGGAAGCTTCGTTTCTATGAGTCCACTCTCTCCACACTTCACAGCAAGGCTTTGAAACGTGAAAAGACCACAAAAGCTTTCCTTAAAGAGAAATCCTTTGCGGTCTTTTCATCTGTTTCCATACCTTTTTCAGGTATGACTACTAATATGTCGCTGGTTTATAGTCAGATTGCAACTATCCTTAATTTTTCTCACCAGGACCCGTCAATTCCCACTACACCACTTTTTAAGGATTTATTACTGTATGTCCCTTAGCTTTACTTTGACTAAGCCTCAATCTGATTTAAAGATTCCTGAGCATCTTGGCCATTGTGATTACGGAATTGTTGTTCTAGCTGCTCAAGTGTAAGCCCTTTCGTTTCTGGCAAGAATTTATGCACAAATGTAATTGCTCCAATTCCTAGAGCTACGAAAACGAAGAATGTCGTGGACAAACCGACCTTCTCAAGCAATACTGGGAACACCAAACCGATAAGGAAGTTCACTATCCAAAGGCAGAACACAGTAACACCCATACCAAGACCGCGTAATCGTAGCGGGAATATTTCTGAGAGCATAAGCCATGTTACAGGTGAAATAGCTCCCTGTTGGAAGGCAAGGAATGTAACTGTTAAAGCAAGCACAACATATGGAAGTGCTGGAGATCCTTCAAGCACATTTGAGAATATCCCAATAAGAAGAAGCGCTATCGTAGTTCCTACCAAACCAGTTATTAACATTGGTCGACGGCCCATTTTTCCAAGGAGCCAAATCCCAACAATAGTTGCCAAAACTGAAATGGCACCGTTTGCAATATTACCGATAAGTGCAGCCTCTGTTGCAAAGCCGGCATCTTTAAGGATTTCAGTACCGTAATACATAATCGAGTTAACGCCTGTAATTTGCTGTACAATAGCAATTCCAATTCCTAAAAATACAATACGACGCACCCATGGCACATTCAGGTCTTTAAACGTTGCTTTCTTCATTCCCTCTTCTTGAGCGGAAGCTGCTTGAATTTCAAGCAATTCTGATTTAGCACGCTTCTCCTCACGAATCTTTTGGAGAACTTTCAAAGCCTCTGCATTTTTCCCTTTTGCTACAAGCCAACGCGGGCTCTCAGGCACTCTAATCATCCCAAAGAATAGAAAGATAGCTGGAAGTGCTGCTATAGCTAGCATGTAACGCCAAATATGCGAGTTGTCGCCCATTGTATTACCAAGAATGGCATTGAAAACAAACGCTAATAACTGTCCGCTAACAATCATTAGTTCATTTTGCGTAACCATGCGGCCACGGCTCTCTGCAGGTGACATTTCCGCTAAAAAGGTCGGAACTGTTACAGATGCTCCCCCTACAGCAAGTCCTAGCAAGAAACGGCAAAGAATCATAACCTCAACATTCGGAGCAAGCGTACATCCAAGCGTTGAAATAAAGAACAATACTGCAAGAAACAGAATGCTTTTACGACGACCGTTATAATCTGCTAATCGGCCACCGAATACTGCGCCTAATGCTGCACCAAAAAGAAGTGAACTCGCAACAAGACCTTCCGTAAGTGAGTTAAGACCAAGTGCTTCAGACATATAAGGCAAGGCACCATTGATAACGCCTGTATCGTATCCGAAGAGCAGTCCTCCGAAAGTCGAGACTAGGATAATCGTACGTAAAAATGAATTTTGGTTCCCCATAGAAATTCCTCCTTCTCCTTCCTTGATTTAAGAAAAGATTAATAATGCGCTATCTGTATATCTTTAAATTTAATGAAGCATAGTACAATGGCAGGGCCACGAATACATTTTATTTAAGCCCCAACTAAACATCCTATTGCTTTTAGCTTCATATATAACTCCCTTAGTACCATACCATAGACAGAAAAAAATAAATCTATGGCCTGTTGAATATCACATTTTTGGCTTTACAAAGGCGAATACATATAAATAATAGTGCATCTTTCATAACAGATCGTTACTCATTCGCCTGAATACCCTCTTCTCCTACAATCACCTTAAACCCCAAGATATAACGCTTACATTTTATCATTATTAGTAACTTTATATCTTTCCTATAAAAGCGAATAAACAATAGCTGCAACACATGTTATTATTGTTATTCCAAAGCTCTCTTTTGAACAATCAAGGATTATCGATCCCCCTTATTAAGAAATAAAATGTGAACATCCAGCAAAAAAACCCAACTTTTTTGTCAACATTTCGCTACTTTCATGCAAAAAACCAATTAAAAACGCTTTCAAATCCAACTTCACTAGGGTTATCGATTTCCTTCGTTGTCTTCATTTTATCCTGTACTTTATAAAATTTCAACACATTTTTTCGAAAGTTTTCTAAATACTCAAACGGGGCGTATCTCATAAATAGAAGTAAACGTAGGCACAATCTTCAGGAGTTTGAAACTATCCCTCCGATAGTACTTCGAAATTGTTCACCAAGCATGCGTAACCCTCCAACTAATGTGTACTTGTTTGTAGACATAAATCGGGACACCTATCCCTACAGTACTGCCAGGATAGGTGTCCCGATTTCATTGTTTTATACATTTCTTTAATTTGAAATATTTATGTGAGCTTTGCAACATAATTAACCATACAAAGGTGATAATATTTAGATATTTAATCCCTCTTTAATGGATTTCAGCGTTACTTCGTTGGACCATTCTGGTTTATCAGGGTAAGTGAATACTGAGTTTGTTACAATTCCATCAAATTTCATTTCTCTTAATTTCCGATATAATGCTTCAAAGTTTACTTCCCCTTCACCAGGGTTCAAATGCTGATGAATTGTTACGTTTGCATCAGGAGGATTTATAATATATCGTAATCCAAATGCTGCTCTATGATTAAAAGTATCGGCAATTAGAACATGAGCCAGTAAATCTCCTGCTTCTTCTAAGTGTTTCTCTACATCGCCAATCCCATCATCATAATAGAAAGCATGTGCAACAGAATATACCAGCTTAATCCAATCTTTATCTAATGCACGAATCATTCGAATGGCTTCTATATTTAACTCAATAAAATCATTCGGATGAGATTGTAAATTAAGTTTAATGCCCTCTCTTTCAAAAATTGGCAATAGCTCTTCCATTGATTTAACAAAAGCAGCCTCACTTTCAAGCGGACGGCTTTTGTCGCCGGCAAATTCACTGTTCATTAAATCCACTCCTAGGTCAGAAGTGATTTCAATACAACGTTTCCAATTTCTCACTGCAGCTTGACGTGCTTCTTCATTTGGTGAAGACCATTGTTGAACAGGAAGTACAGAAGAGATTTTAACACCGGCATCTGAACAATATCTTTTTAAATCTTTTATCAGCTGTCTATCAACCTTTGGATATTCATAAAACCAAATGAAATCTTTACGCGGAGATAACTCCACATATTCATACCCTAATCGAGCAACTGCCTCAATTGTATCTTTTAAATTTGTATTATCACGATAATGTGATGGATCGTATGCTAAACGCATTGTAAACTTCCCCTTTCTTTGGTTGTTTGGATGTAATTGTTATCCACTGCATATTCGACTTAGTGTTCTTCTACAGGTTTGGAATATTTATTTTAATTTTGCTACACAAGCAAATTTGTTAATTGCTAATTTTCAGACTGTTTCAGCCACTTATGTTTCGTTTAATTTTTATAAAAGTCGGGTTTATCTGCTAATACGACAAACTCTTTTTCTCCTGTTTGCTGCGATTTCACACAAGCATCTGCTGTTACAGCTGCAATGTAGCCATCCCATGACGTTGGACCATTAGGTTCACCTGTGTTCTTAATGGAGTCCATGAAGTCTTGTAATTCTTTGTCATACGCAGCAATAAAGCGCTGCTTCCAATCCATTAGGATGCTTGTACCAAATTGTGCTTCCTTACGAGTGGCAATACCAGAGAATTCCGGAAGGTACGCAACGCCTTCTTCACCAATAACCTCACATTGAATGTCGTAGCCGTACTTGCAGTTTACAAATACCTCTGCAGTAATGATAATACCGCTGTTTGTTTCTAGTGTAATCAGCTGCGGATCTTGCAAGTGAGCTGCCGCATGCTTTGTTTTCTTTGGAAATACTACTTGTACAGATTTATAATCATCGTTGATTAACCAGTGCAAAACATCAATCTCATGAACCAGCGTATCATTAATCGCCATATCTGTAGTATAGTTATCACCCACTTCTGGGTTTCTATGTACGCAGCGAATCATCAATGGTTCACCGATATAATTGCTATCAATTGCCTCTTTTAACTGCACATAACCGATGTCATAACGGCGCATAAATCCAACCTGAACTAAACGTTTGCCATGTTTCATTTCTGCTTCCACAATTCTCATGCAGCCTTCTGCTGTGGTTGCTAAAGGTTTTTCGCAGAATACATATTTTCCAGCCTCAATTGCAGCCAATACACTTTGTTCATGCGCAGGACCCCAGCTTGTTACGAGTACAGCATCCACATTTGCATCAGCTACAAGCGCCTTATCATCCGGATATATAGCAGCATCTAAACGAAATTGCTCTACAGCACTCTTTGCAGATTCCTGATTCACATCAGTGACAGCAACAATTTTTCCTCCGGATAAATTATTTGTGATTCTTTTAATATGCTCTCTGCCAATTGCACCGGTTCCTATCACACCGATTTTTAAAGTCATGCTGGGTTTCCTCCTAATTTGTTTATTTGTGGCTGATAATCCTGAAATTCATTTTATTTAAGCATCAACAAGCTTATCTGGATAGTCCTCATTATAGGTACGGAATTTATGTTCTAACTGCTCAAGAGTGAGCCCCTTGGTTTCCGGTAAGCATTTCTTAACGAATGTGATTGCTCCAAGTCCCAAGGCTACGAAAACGAAAAATGTTGCAGCTAAACCAACCTTATCAAGTAATATCGGAAACATTAAACCGATGAGAAAGTTTACTATCCAAAGGCAAAACACAGTAGCGCCCATACCAATGCCTCGTAAACGCAGCGGGAATATTTCCGAGAGCATGAGCCAGGTTACTGGTGAAATAGCTCCTTGCTGGAAAGCAAGAAAGGTGACTGTAAGGATCAAGACAACATACGGAAGTGCCGTAGATCCCTCAAGTACAAGCGAGAATACCCCAATAAGTAGTAGTGATATTGTAGTTCCAATTAGACCTGTCAGCAGCATTGGCTTACGGCCTACCTGACCAAGAAGCCAAATGCCGACGAAAGTTGCTAACACTGAAATTGCGCCATTGGCAATGTTACCGATAAGTGCTGCCTTCGTTTCAAAGCCAGCATCCTTAAGAATTTCAGTACCATAGTACATAATCGAGTTAACCCCTGTAATTTGCTGTACAACAGCAATTCCAACCCCAAGAAAGACAATGCGGCGTACCCATGCCACATTCAGATCTTTAAAAGTTGCTCTCTCTATCCCTTCTTCTTGGGTGCAAGCTACTTGAATTTCAATCAATTCCGATTTGGCACGCTTTGCCTCACGTATTTGTTGGAGAACTTGTAAGGCCTCCACATTTTTCCCTTTTGATACAAGCCAACGCGGACTCTCGGGTACTCTAAGCATTCCTAAGAACAGAAAGACCGCTGGAAGCGTTGCTATGACCAGCATATAACGCCAAACATGCGAGGTGTCACCCATTATGTTGCCAAGAATAGCATTAAAAATAAAAGCCAATAACTGTCCACTAACAATCATTAGCTCGTTCTGCGTAACCATTCGCCCCCGTTTCTCCGCAGGGGACATTTCTGCTAAGTAGGTCGGAACTGTTACAGATGCGCCCCCTACAGCAAGTCCCAGCAAGAAACGAAAGATAATCATAACAGTTACATTCGGAGCAAGAGTACATCCAAGTGTAGCAATAAAGAACAATACTGCAAGATACAGAATATTTTTACGGCGACCATTATCATCTGACAGTCGGCCGCCAAACATCGCGCCGAGCGCAGCTCCAAAGAGAAGGGAGCTCGCAACAAGACCTTCAGTAAATGAGTTGAGATTGAGCTGATCCGCTTGAGCCATATAAGGTAAGGCACCGTTAATAACACCCGTGTCATATCCGAAGAGAAGTCCACCGAATGTTGAAACTAAAATAATGGTACGCAAAAATGAATATTGGCTCCCTTGTTTACTCATAGTAATTCCCTCCAATGCCCATCCAGATAATCCTATTCCTTTTTTTCTTTAAGAAGGGATAAGTAACTTTTCATCTATATACTTTCGGATCAATAAGGCCTATTCCAATGGATAAACCACAGAAGGATCCTGCTCAGATTTACTCACAATCCACCTCTTATAATTGTGATTCAACAGCTTGTTATAAGGCTTTGTAAAATCAATGCATCCATCTTCTGGTACTGTAAACATGCCAGATAAGAAGGATTGCAGGAACGATTTTCCTTCGTTCTTGCAATCATCCATCACGGTGTATGATCCGCACCGATTTCTGGTATACCCTCATTCCGCCAGCCGATCGGGGCAATTCCCCACAAAATATCTTGAGCACCCATTACCATCCACTTCTTATCATTAATACTGTTTGGCATTTTTAAGCTTTTGTTGTTTAAACTCATATGCCTTTTGAACGCCTTCCTGAGTGGACACTTCAGGCACTCCAAGATTCCACCAGCTGCCTTCATAACCAGCTGTCATCGTCTTTGGAAGTACCTTCATTTCGATCAAGGTAGATTTATCTTGTTTTTTTGCATCTTCCAGGGCTGCCTTGAGTTCTTCTACAGTGTTCGCACGGTATGCCTTAGCTCCATATGCTTCAGCTAATTTCGCATAATCAATATTTAAAATTTGATTATCTTCTGTTCTGAATTCACAATAGTAGCTGCCGTTTCCAAAATCCATTTGTAAATTATTGATACAGCCATATCCAGAATTATCGAAGAGAAGCACATTAATCTTTTTGTTGTATTGAAGAGCTGTAACAAGTTCAGAGTGCAGCATCAGGAAGCTGCCATCACCAACAATGGTGTATACTTCTTTTGCTGGATCAGCCAGCTTCACACCTAATGCACCTGATACCTCATATCCCATGCAGGAATAACCATATTCAACATGGTATGTGTTTGGCGTCTTTGAATGCCATAAGCGCTGCAGATCTCCCGGAAGTGAACCAGCTGAGCAAATAATGATGCTGTCAGGATCGATGGTGTCATTAATAGCAATCAATGCCGTTGTTTGTGGCAGCTCTGTGTTCAATACATCGGCATATTCATTTAATACTTCTTGTGAGAAGTGATTTTTAATTTCCGGATCAAAGTTCTCCCTGTTAAATACGACCTTACTTAAACGGTCTCGCTCCGCTAACCATTCTTCCTTTAATTCTGTAATGGTACCGCCAAACTCGCTTTGATACCCTTCCAGCATTGGAATTAATGCTTCCAAAGCTGACTTTGCATCTGCTACAACCGGAAATGCATCCCATTTATAAGCTTGCATACGACTCACGTTAATGTTCAAGAACTTTGCTGTTTCAAAATCAAAAATTGTTTTGGAAGAAGTTGCGAAATCGGTAAACCTTGTACCAATACCGATAATTAGATCAGCCTGTTGCGCTGCTTTATTCGCCGCTAATGTTCCAGTGATTCCTAAGCCGCCTAAATTGTTGCTGAACGAGGACTCAATAGTCGATTTACCAGCCTGCGTTTCTACTAATGGGATGTTATATCGTTGTGAAAATTCAATTAAAGCTTCGCGTGCTTCTGAATATTTAGCTCCACCGCCAACAACCACTACCGGTTTTTTACTCGCTTTAATTAATTGGGCTGCACCGTTTAATTCACGGTTATTTGGCAGTTTACGATCAATATAATGGACACGTTTTTCAAAGAACTTTTCATCATAATCAAATGCTTCCCCTTCTACATCCTGTGAAATACAAATGGTAGCCGGGCCTGCTTTCGTTGGATCCGTCATCACTTCAAAGGCCCGAATTAAGCTCGACATCAATTGCTCAGGGCGTGTAATACGGTCCCAATATCTTGATACTGGGCGAAATGCATCATTTGTCGTAATCGCAATACTATGCTCTTGTTCTAGTTGTTGCAGCACTGGATCTGGCTGACGTGTCGCATATGTATCAGCCGGCAGCAACAAGATTGGAATATTATTCGCAAGCGCTGTTCCTGCTGCCGTTACCAAGTTTGCAGAACCCGGTCCACTTGAAGTTGTAACAGCATATATTTTTTTGCGCAGCATTTGTTTGCTATAAGCAATGGCTGCATGCGCCATTCCTTGTTCATTTTTCCCTTGAATCACTTTTAAATGACCAGAATCTTGTTCAAGCGCCTGACCAATCCCGAGCACATTCCCATGACCAAAGATATTAAAAATACCTTCAACAAAAGGAAATTCTAGTCCATCCATGTGAACATATTGCTGATTGAGAAATTTAATCAAAGCTTGTGCTGTTGTTAATCTGATTGTTCTCATTATTTTCTCACCTCCAGCTAAATAGCTTCAATTACAGGCCTTTCAGCAATTAATTGCTCGATTTCTTCTACTGTTGGCATCGCCTCTGAAGAGCTATGCTTGCTTACAACAATAGAAGCTGACGCACTGCCATATTTTAAAGCAGTTTCAATATCTTTTCCGCTGATTAAAGCATATAAGAAAGCAGAAGCGTAGGAATCACCTGCACCAAACGTTTTTAATACCTGTGTCTTGTACGCGCGGCCTCTGAATGTTTCGCCTGATTTTGTGTAAGCATAGGATCCTTCTACACCGTGCTTAATAACAACCAATTTAGGAGAATGATTAAACAAGTGGCTGATTGTATCTTCGTTCTTTCCGCCTTCTTTGCTCTCCATCACATCATATTCATCACGTGTACCAATCACAACATCTGCTTGTTCTGCAACTAATGAACAGTACACAGCTGTTTCCTCAGGAGAATTCCAAGAGTACGGACGATAATCCAATTCAAATACAACTTTTACATCATTTCTTTTTGCTAGGCTGACTGCTTTTAACACTGCTTCGCGAGACGGGCTTTTAGATAAAGCTGTTCCGGAAACAAGCAAGATTTTAGATTGCTTGATATACTCTCCATTTACCTCTTCAGGTGCCAAATACAGATCCGCTACTTCTTGGCGATACATTAAGATGCTGCACTCTTCCGGGCTTTTAATTTCCGTAAATGCCAATCCTGTTTTGTGCCCTTCTTTGTCTACTACCATATTAGATGTATCAATGCCAACACCGCGCATATATTGCTCGATAAAGCGTCCATGCTGATCACCCGAAATTTTACCAATAAATCCGACTTTTAATCCCAACTTGGAACTGCCAATGGCAATATTTGCGGGTGAACCTCCTACATATTTTGTAAATGTCATCGTCTCTTCCATCGGACGGTTGTACTCTGTTGCATTTAAATCGATGCATGCACGACCAAGCGCAATAATGTCATATTCTCTTTCAGCAGTAAGTTCATATTTCATCTCGGATATCAACTCCCTATATTACTTGTGTTGGCGCTTTAGTATCCATTCATGATCTGGGTCATTATAGAATTTCCAAATACGTGTTGGTCCTGCCATTACATTTAAATAATAGGACGTATAGCCGTCAGGTACCCCAACTGGGTGATATCCTACCGGCACAAGAACGACATCACCGTTTTCAACTGTCATCGTTTCATCAAGAGAACGATCATCCGTATAAACTCGTTGGAAGACAAAGCCCTGCGGCGGATTCATTTCATGATAGTATGACTCTTCCAAAAATGACTCCTCCGGCAAGTTATCGCGGTCGTGTTTATGCGGCGGATAGCTGGACCAGTTTCCGCTTTCTGTGAACACTTCAACAACGAGCAGGCTGTTAGCAGTTGGATCTGAATCAGGCAAAATATTGTGTACAAGGCGTTTATTATTAAGAATTCCTCTCTGTTCAATGCCATTGTCTGAAGCTTTAATCAATCTCGTAGGCAGTTGTTTTTCAGAAGGTGAATAACATAATGCTACTCGGGCTTGGCTGATTCCCTCCACTTCAAAACGTCGATCATTTGATACATATACACTGTCTGTTGACACTTTTTCAAATACGCTTTCACGGGTACCTAAATTTTCAAATACTTCTTCACCATCTGTAACATTAATTTTTCCCGTCACGGCTACGATGCAGCATTCTTGCTTCTCTAATACTTCTGAGTACTTAGCGCCTGGAGCTAAATCAACTATTTTAAACCCAACATATTTTAATGGGGAATTTTCTGCTGTTACTTCTTGAGCAATAGTAACTCCTTGGGATATTTCGTTTTTTTCTGGTTTTCGGAGCAATTTACTCACGTTGCACCTCCTTATTGTCACGTTGAAAACGAACCTCCCTGCCATCTTTCGACCATGAGATGACAGACTGCTCTACAAATTTTTTTACACTGTAAGAAAGTATAAATTTCCAGCTAGTTATGTACTTAGGGACATATAACAGACCCTTTATTCAACTTATTCGAATTTAGGTGATGGGTAGCGTGCCGTTACAACTTTTTTACGTGTATAAAAATCAACACTATCTTTTCCATTAGCATGCAATGTTCCAAAAAACGAGGACTTCCATCCGGAGAATGGGAAAAACGCCATAGGGGCTGGTACACCTAGGTTAACCCCTAACATACCTGCATGAATATGTTCGCGGAAGTAACGAACAGATACAGCATTTGTTGTAAAGATACATGCACCATTAGCAAATTCTGATTTATTAGCAACCTCAATAGCTTCTTTTAGATTCTTCACACGCATGACTGATAGTACCGGAGCAAAGATTTCATCCTTCCAGATGGTCATATCCGTTGTAACATCCTCGAAAATAGTAGGTCCAATGAAAAACCCTTCTTCTAAAGCACATTCACGGCCGTCACATACAACCTTTGCTCCCTCTTCAATTCCTTTTTCGATATAACCGATTGTACGTTTTTTATTTTCTTCTCGAATCACTGGGCCAAGCAATATCCCATCATCTAAACCGTTACCCATTTTAATATTTCCTGTTCTCTCTTTCAACTTCGCTAAAAATTCATCAGCAATTCCTTCTTCTACCGTGACAACTGAGCACGCCATGCAGCGTTCACCCGCTGAACCAAATGCGGAAGAAATAATATTTGTGATCGTGTCATCCAAATCCGCATCATTTAAAACAATCGTATGATTTTTCGCACCTGTTAACGACTGAACACGTTTGAGATTCTCGCTGCCTCGTTTAAATACGTACTCGCCGACAGGCTTAGAACCAACAAAGGAAACGGCTCTCACTTCAGGGTGATCTAAAATACCGTTCACAACATCGTGCGCACCATGAACAATGTTGAACACACCTTTTGGAAGCCCTGCCTCTGTAAATAGCTCGACTAATTTTTCTGTTAAGAGCGGTGTTCTTTCAGATGGCTTTAGAATAAATGTATTACCTAGGGCAATTGCCATTGGGAACATCCAGCAAGGCACCATCATTGGGAAGTTAAATGGTGCAATTCCTCCGACAACTCCTATTGGGTATCGATAATTGGTTGCTTCAACATCTGTAGCAATGGAAGCTAATGAATCCCCCATCATTAAAGAAGGTGCTCCGGCAGCAAATTCAACATTCTCAATTCCGCGTTGCACTTCCCCGCGTGCCTCAGTCAGGCTTTTTCCATTTTCCATTGTGATAAGGTTAGCCAATTTCTCCTTATGCTTTGTTAGTAATTGTTGATAGTTAAACAGGATTCTTGCACGTCGCGGCACTGCAACCTTTTGCCATGTTTCAAATGCTTTTGCAGCAACCTCGATCGCATAGTCAATATCTTCTTTTGTTGAGATCGGAACTTGGGCAATTACTTCCTTTGTAGCTGGATTGTAAACATCCTCATATTTTGTTGTTTTGCTTTCAACCCACTCACCATTAATGTAATTTTTTAGCTTTACTGCTTGCGACATAGCTTCTACCTCCTTGGAAAATGTGTTTTTGTTTATTGTCAATCATTCTCAAAAACTTAGTTTACTTGGGTCTTTGTCTGAAAAATTCCCGCACTCCTTTTAACCAATTTCAGTTATAGTTTACCGGTCAAAAACTGGGCTTCTCCTAGTCCAAAACTCCAATCAGCATCCCCATTGGTAACAATAGAAACCATAATATCATTAGGCTCTATGCCGCAGCTTTCTCCAAGTTCTTGAACTAAAAGTTTATAAAAATTCTGCTTCTGTTCATCACTTCTTTGTTTACTGGTTACACTTACTACTACCAAGTTGTTACTTCTCTCAAAACCTAAACCAGTATCCTCTATAATTAGTTCATGAGCAGGATGCTGGTGAACGATTTGATAACGATCTCTTTCAGGTACACTGAAAGCTTTAGCCATTGCTCGATGAGAAGCATCTAATAGGTTTCTTAGTGACTCCTCGTCTCGCCCTTCTATCAAATCGAATCTTATTAACGGCATAAATGAATAACCTCCAAAATTAATTTAGTTACGCTAAGCCAATGGTGCGCGAGGTAAGGATAACTAACAACCATATAGTGCGTATAACCTAAACTTTTATACCTTTACAATCTGAATTCTAAGCAGGCTTCAGATATACCTAAAACTCACCCGAATCCAGATTATCAGGAAATAAGGGCAATCGATTATCTTACAACCAAAAACAAACACGTAATAAAGAAAACTCGCTGATTGGCGAGTCGGTAGGCGAAGACAGAGGCGTGACCTTACTTATACTGTATTCCTAAAATTTCCGACTACGTCGAATTGGCTTCTAGCCGGAAATTTATACTTTCCTACAGTGTAAAAACAAAAAGGGCAATTGCCAAAGCGGCAGCAAATTTTATGGAGAATGATATTAGAGATGGTGGGGTACTTATATTACTTTCGCGAAGGTTAGGCACTCCGGGTCAGGGGGCTTTGGTGGTAAAAAAACATAGGGACCAAAGCCGGATGGGCTGTTTCAGAAAAGGGGATTACAATTCTCGGACAAGCTCCATTGATAAACTTCTTTCCATCATTTAACATCCCCGTTCTCTGTTTATTATAAAAAACTACTCATTTACTCAATAGAAGTGCGATACGTTCAGCATCCCTTACTGGAAAGAAAACTTTCTAGGGTTACAATAGCATCTTGTTCGTCGCTTCCATTTGCAAGTAGGGTGATTTCTTCTCCCTTTCTAATGACTAAAGCCATCACCCCCATAATACCTTTCGCAGCTGCCATCCTTCCATTTTTAACAATGCTGATTTCACTATTAAAGGAAGATGATTTTTGTACAAATTGATTCGCATACCGAGCTTGAAGACCGTTCTGAAGCTGGATGACAACTTTTCTCTCCATCATGAAACATCTACCCTCTCTTTCCAGGATTATAAGGTATCTACATAACTGATATTAATAATTGAAAGTCTAAACCTGATTTATAGCCAATTTATTTCCTTACTAAAGTTCCTGTACGGTGTTTAAAAACACAGTACCTGTCGTAAGCATTCCCTAGTTATAAATAGGAAAAATGGCGGAAATCACACACATTCCATAACCCTATCAATTGGTTTTGATACAGAAACTAATTTTTTTATATCTTGCATCATGAAAACTGGAGTAGGGAAAAAACTAAGTTTACCTGAGGGTGTAATAATTCGCTTCCATTGGATTTCGCCCTCAATCTCGACTCTTTCCCCAACCATTAAAGAAACTTCTAGTTCTTCACTTAAAATGGGAAGAATCTTAATTCGATCTTCGCCTATCTGAACTCCATGTTCAGCCTCAAGAAAGAAGATAGAATCATTATTGTTATACCAAAGCTTTGGGTACGGTCTTTGTTTAAAAACTTCTCCTCTAATTCTCATCAAAATCTCCCCTGCTTAAGCTTATTAGTACTGTTATAAAAAAGGACAACTTCGCCAACAGGTAAAGTCTGTCCCAAATGAAGCGGAGCTCATATATAAGCTATTCGAAATGGCATTATAACTCACAAATTAACAGGTTATATGGGTTCCTATTTTTCTATTAGTATTGTTTGGCATTTTTAAGCTTTTGTTGTTTCAACTCATATGCTTTTTAAACACCTTCTTGATTTAGATACTTCAGGTACTCCAAAGTTCTACTAGCTGCCCTCGTAGCCGTCTGTCATTGTTCTCGGAAGCACCTTCATTTCAATTAGTTTGTCACTCCTACCTCGATGTAAGATCCTTCAGCAATTAATTGCTCAATTTCTTCCACTGTTGGCATTGCTTCGGAAGAGCTATGCTTGCTTACAACGATAGAAGCTGATGCACCGCCGTATTTTAAAGCTGTTTCAATCTCTTTGCCGCTGATTAAAGCATATAGGAACGCAGAAGCATAGGAATCACCTGCACCGAACGTTTTTAATACCTGTGTCTTGTATGCACGGCCTCTGAATGTTTCGCCTGATTTTGTGTAAGCATAGGATCCTTCTACACCGTGCTTAATAACAACCAATTCAGGGGAATGATTAAACAAGTAGCTGATTGTATCTTCGTTCTTTCCACCTTCTTTGCTCTCCATCACATCATATTCATCACGTGTACCAATCACGACATCTGCTTGTTCTGCAACTAATGAGCAATACACAGCTGTTTCCTCAGGAGAATTCCAAGAGTACGGACGGTAATCCAATTCAAATACGACTTTTACATCATTTCTTTTTGCTAAGCTAACTGCTTTTAACACTGCTTCACGAGATGGGCTTTTAGATAAAGCTGTTCCGGAAACAAGCAAGATTTTAGCTTGTTTGATATACTCTTCATTTACCTCTTCAGGTGCCAAATACAGATCCGCTACATCTTGGCGGTACATTAAGATGCTGCACTCTTCCGGGCTCTTAATTTCTGTAAATGCCAATCCTGTTTTGTGTCCTTCTTTGTCCACTACCATATTTGACGTGTCAATTCCAACACCGCGCATATATTGCTCGATAAAGCGGCCATGCTGGTCATCTGAAATTTTACCGATAAATCCAGCTTTTAAGCCTAGCTTAGAGCTGCCAATTGCGATATTCGCAGGTGAACCTCCAACATATTTGGAGAATGTCATTGTCTCTTCCATCGGACGATTGAATTCTGTTGCATTCAAATCAATGCATGCACGTCCAACTGCAATAATATCGTATGCTTTGTCTGTATTGAATTCGTATTTCATCTCCGATAACAACTCCTTTTTTATTATAAGCTCGCCCCATTACATGCTTAGCGCATATAATGGGGCAGCAGCTCAAACTTCCAGTCACGAGTTCTTTATTCATACTTTAAGGAACTCAGAACAACACTTTTTACTCAAATGTAGGTGCTGTGTAGCGTGCTGTTACTACTTTTTTACGTGTATAGAAATCAACACTGTCTTTTCCGTTCGCATGTAATGTTCCGAAGAAAGATGATTTCCATCCAGAGAATGGGAAGAATGCCATAGGAGCTGGTACACCTAAGTTAACTCCTAACATACCTGCATCGATATTTTCACGGAAGTAGCGAATAGATGAAGCATTTGTTGTAAAGATACAAGCACCGTTCGCAAACTCTGATTTATTAGCGATTTCAATCGCTTTTTTTAAGTTCTTCACACGCATAACAGATAATACTGGAGCAAAGATTTCTTCTTTCCAGATTGTCATTTCCGGTGTAACTTCATCAAAGATCGTCGGTCCAACAAAGAAGCCTTCCTCTAATGCACGTTCGCGGCCGTCACATACAACCTTTGCACCCTCTTCGATTCCTTTTTCGATATAACCAATTGTACGCTTCTTGTTATCTTCGCGAATCACTGGGCCAAGGAATACTCCATCATCGATACCGTTACCGATTTTAATATTCGCTGTTCTTTCTTTCAGCTTCGCCATGAATTCATCAGCGATTCCTTCTTCTACTGTAACAACTGAGCATGCCATGCAGCGCTCGCCTGCTGAACCAAATGCAGAAGCAACAACGTTTGTGATTGTGTCATCTAAATCTGCATCATTTAAAACAATTGTATGGTTTTTCGCACCTGTTAACGATTGAACACGTTTTAGGTTCTCACTGCCGCGTTTAAATACGTACTCACCAACTGGCTTAGATCCAACAAAGGAAATTGCTTTTACTTCAGGGTGATCTAGAATACCGTTTACAACATCATGCGCACCGTGAACCACGTTGAATACGCCGTTTGGAAGTCCTGCTTCTGTAAATAGCTCTACTAATTTTTCTGTTAAAAGTGGTGTTCTTTCAGATGGCTTTAAAACAAACGTATTACCTAACGCAATTGCCATCGGGAACATCCAGCAAGGTACCATCATTGGGAAGTTAAATGGTGCAATTCCGCCAACAACCCCAATTGGATAACGGTAGTTTGTTGCTTCAACATCCGTAGCAATGGAAGCTAATGAATCACCCATCATGAGAGAAGGTGCACCGGCAGCAAATTCAACATTCTCAATTCCGCGTTGTACTTCCCCACGTGCTTCAGAAAGGCTTTTTCCATTTTCCTTTGTGATCAATTGAGCCAATTCTTCTTTATGTTTAGTTAGTAATTGTTGATAGTTAAATAGGATTCTTGCACGTCGTGGTACTGCAACGTTTTGCCATTTTTTAAATGCTTTTGCAGCAACTTCGATCGCATAATCGATATCTTCTTTTGTTGAGTGTGGAACTTGAGCAATTACTTCTTTTGTAGCTGGATTGTAAACATCCTCATACTTCGTTGTGTTACTTTCAACCCACTCACCATTAATGTAGTTTTTCAATTTTACCGCTTTTACTGTTTCTACCATGTTTTCTTCCTCCTTAGAAAATTTGCTTTTGCTTCTGCTTCTATTGATTATCTAAACCACTTTAACAACCCATACGGGCAGGTCCTCACAAGAGAATTTCCGTATCTTTTTTATGAAATACGGTTATAATTTACCAGTTAAAAACTAGGCTTCTCCAAATCCAAAGCTCCAATCAGCATCTCCGTTGGTAACAATAGAAACCATAATATCATTAGGTTCTATTCCGCAGCTTTCCCCGAGCTCTTGAACCAAAAGCTGATAAAAATTCTGCTTTTGCTCCTCAGTTCTTTGCTTACTAGTTACACTGATAATTACTACATTTTCACTTCTCTCAAAACCTAAACCAGTATCCTCTATAATTAACTCATGAGCAGGATGCTGATGAACGATTTGATAACGATCTCTTTCCGGTACACCAAAAGCCTTAACCATTGCTCGGTGAGAAGCATCTAATAGACTTTTTAGTGACTCCTTGTCTCGCCCTTCTATTACATCAAATCTAATTAATGGCATAATAAATAACCTCCAAAGTTAATGTAGTTACATTAATCCAGTGATACCAGGTTTAAAATCCAGTTTGATACAATCTTTTCTAAAAAACTTTATATGATTTGTTAATAATGCAATCGATTACATAATCCTATGTTTTATATCCATGTAACATGAATTTCAAGTAGGACTCAGATATCAAAAGGACTGAATCACATTCAGATTATTAAGAATGAATGTAATCGATAGCAGTTCCTCGTTTTGCTTATCTTTATGCTACTCATTTCAAATCTCAATCATAAGTACCCAAAACTTAACCATATTTAAGTTTCCCAGAAGGAATAGTATCCTTGTTTTTACAAAATCCTGAGACAAACTTATTATATTTAGGTAATGTTTTGGATATGTTATGAGTTCATAATACTGTTAAAAACGTTTTCAGTCAATAAAAATTCTAAGATTTTTTCTATCCATTTGAGCCAACAATAGAAAAACCCCCCTAAGATAAGAGATTTATATACATAATTCATCTTTTTTCGTCAAAATTCTAAGCATTAAATGCCTGATTATCTATTTCAGATAATGATGAGTTTTAAACCAAATGCATATCCACACAAAAATATGGTTAATTATTGGGTAAGTTTTTAAAAAAATACTGGTTTCTGCGCAAAAACTTCAAGATATTTGCAGTCAATCTCTAAAATAAGAGAATTTGTTTATTTAAAGTTATTTATTTCAAAACTTCGGTAACAATAAAATAGAAATAATTAGGAAAGGGAGCTTCTTATGAAAAAAGGGCGGATTAAAATCGAGAAGTTTGCTCGTAGGTCTAATCAAAATCGAAACGAAACAAAGCTTACGAACACAGATACACAGCCCATCCCTATTTCTTTAAATTTGTCTGACAACCTGCAGCGAATCAAGGAAATTTTTTCTGATAATGATGATTTTGTTATCATTCACTGGCGCTACGGCCCAGAGATGAAATATACTGCATTTTCCATCTATTTCAAGACACTTATTCAACAAAAAGAGCTCAACTATATGAAAGAATCACTACAAGACCTGGTGACACACGAAGTAGGTCCAGGAACGATGATTACGCCTGAGGACGTGATGTCCTTTTTCGAGCGCAATGGTGCCTCCGCCAACTCTCACCGTCTTGTCGAAGATTTCGAGAAAGTCGTAGAGAAAGTAGTTTCCGGTCATCTCGTCATTTTTTTTAATCAATGGGACAAAGCGCTCTCCTATCAGGCGCTAGGCATTGAAATGAGACAGGTTACTGAACCGGTCACTGAGCCGGTTGTGAAAGGTCCGCGTGAAAGCACCATTGAAAATTTGGACAAAAATTTGGGCATGCTGCGAGTACGTCTGCAATCGCCACGATTTAAAATCAGAACCTTTTCACTGAAAGGGGAGACGAATACAAAGGTTGCTTACGGCTATTTAGATGGAATCATCAATCCTGACATACTGGCTGAATTTGAAAGACGTATTGGCAAGTTAAATGAAGGAGAGATCCTGGAAACCTCCTATATTGAGGAACTGATTGAAGATTCCACATATTCTCCGTTTCCACAATACCGGTATACCGAACGACCTGATACAGCTGTTGCGGCTTTGTTGGATGGAAAAATTGTAGTGCTGGTAAATGGGACAGGATCGATACTGATCTGCCCAAGTCGATTTGTAGAGTTATTGCAATCGAGTGAAGATTACTATCAGCGAACCGCTTATTCAAGTCTGATCCGTTTTCTGAGAATGGTTGCCTTCGGCATTGCCCTGACGCTCCCTAGTCTTTACATTGCTTTATCTACCTTTCATCCAGAGTTGATTCCAACCGTTCTGTTGCTGAGAATCCTTGATACCCGAGAAGACATTCCGTTTCCACCTTTCATCGAAGCATTTCTTATGATATTTGCTTTTGAATTACTGCGCGAAGCAGGGGTTCGGTTGCCACGTCCTGTCGGTGCTGCTGTTAGTATCGTTGGAGCGCTTGTCATAGGGGAAGCGGCAATCGAAGCAGGGATTGCTTCACCGATTATGGTAATTGTCGTCTCGTTGACTGGAATTTCATCTTTCGCTCTGCCACAGTACAATTTTGCCATCGCGTTACGCATTTTGCAGCTTCCGTTCATGTTGTTTGCAACTTTTTTAGGGGGATTTGGTTTAATGATTGCATTCATCTTGCTCTGGCTGCATTTAGTGAATTTACGTTCTTTGGGACAGCCTTATTTGACCCCTGTAGAACCATTCAGACCCGAACAGTGGCGGGATGTTATCATTCGCACTCCGCTAAAAAACGTGCTCCGCTCTCCTCGAAGACACCATATGCGCATGCGAACAAAATAAGTGATATCTACTCAAGAAAGAATGATTAAAATGAATAGATTTATCTGTATATGCTTGAGTTTCTCATTGCTATTGTTATTGACTGGATGTTTGGATGATTTACAACTAACCCGTAGAGCATTTGTCATGGGGATTGCTCTGGATGAAACGGAAGCAGGAAAAGTACTGTTAACCACACAGGTATACGTGCCCTCTCCTAAAGGTGAAAAAAAGAAAGGTAGCAAAGGCTATATCAACGTTAGAACAACTGGTGATACCGTTGCAAAAGCGATTCGGGATATTCCCATTCATCTTGGTCGCAAAACCCATTGGGGACATTTACGCTCCATTGTGATTAGCGAGAAATTGGCACGAAAAAAAAGGATGGCAGAAGTCCTGGAGCTTTTTTATCGGGATCATGAAACTCGAATTACATCATCCGTTTTGATTAGCAAAGGGAACGCCGCCGACTATCTGAAAAAGGAACCATGGATAGAAACAACAATGGGACAACAAATATTGGCAAATGAAGAATCGACAGCCGACTTCAGCAACAAAACAATAAAAACCAACCTGCTAACGCTGATTTTGCAGACGAGAAGCCAAGTAGGTAACAGTATCATCCCTCGCATTTATATAGAAGAACATGAATTCCCATCCATGGATGTAGCCGGAATTGTTCTTTTGAAAAAAAACAAAATGATTGGATATCTACCACCGGGAAACATCGAAGGTTTGCAAATTATTCGAAATGAATATCGAGGCGGGATGCTTCAAATACTCCCCTGCCAAACGCAGCCTGAAAAAATCGAAGTTGTTGAAGTCCTTTCCTCACAAACGACATTAAAACCTGTGATCAAAGACGATTCGCTAAACGTTCAAATAGCAAACAAAATGGAAGTTGTCTTACAGGAACTCAAGTGTTCGCGGATAGATGCACCAGAGAAAGAAAGAAAATTTGTGGAAAGGCTTGAACAAGCCTTGAAAAAGGAATTAAAGGAAACGGTTTCCTTGCTGCAAGAGAAACAATTTGACGCAATCGACTTGGGAAACAAAGTATACGCGAAAAATCCTACTTTATGGAAGCATTGGAAGAACAATTGGGATCAACGTTTTGCTGACAGCAATTTTGAGTTCGATGTGAAGATTCGAATTATCAACAGCGGAACGACAAACGGAAAACCTATGTTTTCCGAATAGACATCTCTGCTGTCTGAGTCGGCACGAGCAGTAGGATGAATCAGATAGCAGGGAGGATTTGAAAGAGAACGATGAAAATTGTGGTTCTGGTGATCATCTATATAGTCATTTTAGCTTATGATGTTCCCAAATTAAAGCAACGTGGCGGTAGAATCATTCTTGTTTACACTCTTTTGATGATAACTGCCTTGTATCAGAGTATTATTTTTGTATTCGACTTAGAATGGCCTTTTGTACATACAGCCTACGATGCCATTTTTGGAGATCTAGCCAGTCGGATCGTGGCATTTTTGAAAGTCCCTTAATAGCAGACTACGCACCGCTTGGAGGTGTATTCCGTGAAAGATCAACAACAGCTCAGCGCGGGCCAAATGTCCTTTTTATTTTTTACTTTTATTACAGGTTCTAATATCCTTACCATACCGGGACCGTTAATCGGATTTGCCCAAAACGGATCCTGGCTGTCCGTTTTGCTTTCGCTTGTGAACGGGATATTACTTTTGGCCGGCGTGATGTTTTTATACCGGAAATTTCCGCAATTTAACTTGATCGAATAT
>NZ_JASATP010000053.1:0-38287 GCF_038440375.1 Bacillus sp. OTU530 | reverse complement strand
CGACGTATTTTGCCCCTTTTATCTCCGCTTTTATAGTAAAACCGAGAAAATTTGCTTTACGTTTCCTCAAGTTAATAATTTTGGATTTCTCTCGGTTTATGTCTAACCCTAATCTATCTTTTAGATAAAGTTGGACTGCGTAATACCATCGCTGTGCCCTTTTCCGGTCTCGACACAGTATTTTAAAATCATCAGCGTATCTTACAATGAATCCTTCCTTAAGTCTTGTGTTTCTTAAAGCCGCATATTTATTTGACGCGTGATAGTATTGATGCCGTGTATCAAACAGTTCCCATTGAGTAGATACCCACTTATCTAAATCATGAAGTACGATGTTAGATAAGAGAGGGGAAAGAATCCCACCTTGCGGTGTACCTTTTGAAGGTTTTCCTTCTGTTTCAATTTCAGCCTTCAACATTTTCATAATAATTTTTAATACTTTGCGGTCTTGTATACCCATATTCCATAATTGCTTCATCAATTTTGTGTGATTGACATGATCGAAGAACTTTTTAATATCAATATCTACCGCATAATGTAATTTGCTACTATTTATCAAATGTTGAACTCGGGCTAATGCGTGATGTGCATTTCTTACAGGTCTAAAACCGTAACTATGCTTGCAGAAGTTTGCTTCTGCTATAGGTTCCAGGATTTGTTTCACACATTGTTGAATGATTCTGTCAAGGATACACGGAATACCTAAAGGGCGTTTATCACCATTGGGCTTTGGAATGTAAACACGTCTTACCTTTTTGGGTTGATAGTTTTTCAGCTTCTTTTGTATAAGCTCGACGAGCTCCTCGTCTGTCATTCTTTTTATGTTCTCAATTGTTTTTCCGTCTGTGCCTGCAGTTTTAGATCCTTTATTGCGTTTTATTATTCGATAGGCAAGCAAAATGTTATTTCTCGATGTGATTGTATCGTACAATCTGGTAAACTTCTTGTTGATTTGTGCTTGTTCAAACAATGCAGTGAAGGTATCCGTCATATTGTAATATTCCCAGTATCGTAAGTCTGCCTGCATATGGCTCACCTTCTTTCAGTGAGTTCCCATTTTCTTACCCGACCATGCAAGATGCTTAGAAAATAAATGTTTTGTATCAACTAGACTTGGGGCTATCCCTTCAGCTCCATTACAGAACCTTCATTGGTTGGTGCCCCAGCTCTCACCAATCTAAATGTACTTCGGTCTGTGCCTTATAACGACCTACCCCTTGACAGAGGTTGAATGTGGTAGTGATTGGCTTTCCCTGTTCCCTTATCTCTAGCTATCCGTAATTCCCTTAGGTATCTCCTATAAGCCTGTAAGTTTTAGTAAGAAACCTTGCCTTCTTAGTCGAATTTCATATTACGAATTTTTACTCTTCGACAACTTACCCAGTGTATGTGAACCGTATATCCGTTTCCAGATATCCCAAGTATAGACCCGTACATTCGGAGATTCGTCAGACGTATTTTGTGTCATTCTTACCTTAGGAATTTTTTCAGCCTCCCGCCTCAACTCTTTCCATATCCAGTTAGGACTTAGGAAATTTAAAGGCGACTTTACCTAGCTTCATACCTGAGAAAACTGTCACTTTCAGAGGCATGTAGGAGTATCAGAGAGGAAACTTCAAGGTGGCATGTACCTATCATTCTTTCCTTCAAGATGAGAGTTTTACTATCTTTTGGTTAGTAAGCCATTTTCAATATTCTTTTTATCTTATATGGCAACAGGTCGCACTCGTAACTTGGTGGAAATGATGGAAGAACGCGGCTTATCGATGGCTCACACAACGATTATGCGTTGGGTTCATCAATATGGACCGGAATTAGATGAAAGGGTAAGACCTCATCTTAAGCTAACAAATGATTCCTGGAGAGTCGATGAAACGTATATCAAAGTAAATGGTCAATGGATGTATCTATATCGTGCAGTGGACTCCGAAGGAAACACCATTGATTTTTATCTTAGCAAAAATAGAAATACCCAATCAGCCAAGTGCTTTTTCAAAAAAGCCTTGGCTTCTTCGCATGTGTCCTCTTCCCGCGTGATCACAGTCGATAAGAATCCAGCGTATCCTGTAGCGATTCAAGAATTACAAGAAGAAAAAAGCATGCCTTCTGGCACGCAAATAAGACAACAGAAGTACCTAAATAATATCATTGAGCAAGACCATCGCTTTATAAAGAAGCGAGTTCGTTCTATGCTAGGATTGAAATCGTTTCGAACTGCCAAAAAGATATTGAGTGGTATAGAAGCAATGCATATGCTTCGAAAAAAGCAAATTTTCTTACGGGAGAGATCTGTCCAAAATCAGAAAGAGTTTATACATCTATTGTTTGGACTTACAGCATAGGATAGGATTCCGAAGGAATCTATTCGTTTTTTCAAACTGTCGTTATATTTGCACCAGAACCATATTTACGTTTGACGAACTATAAGGGGATCCCTAATAGTTCGTCAAAAAATAAAGAGGGATTCCCTAGCCATTCCCCTATGGTACTATTTACCCAAAAAGAGATGCCACCATGACCTTTTTTCTTGGGTTGCTGCTATTTGCATCTGCTCTTCATTTTCTTTTATTTTGTCTTTGCACCAGAACCCATTTCACAATATTTTGATAGTAAAAATGATAATCTGAGTTAAATATTTGGTCAATTTCAACCAATGGGAATTAAGACCTTATTATAAACCTATAGTAAAATCTAATTAAGCCTTCAGATTTAATATATAAAGAACTTGACGAAAATGTAGTTCGATTAAAAACAGAGTTGGATTTGCTATATGTAGATGTTCATTTAAGATTTCTATAGTAGATCTAATAACAAAGTTGTATGGAAGTAATCTAAACTAAATAGACAGAATTTTCTGTATATTATTCCGCAGAAATTAACGAGGAGGCATTATACTTATGAAATATTTCGCAGTAATTTCTAAAATGCTTAATGTTGAAAAAAATAACATGTACCGTGAAGAGCATTTGGATTATTTAAAACAATTAGGAAAAGAAGGAAAAGTGTTTGCAAAGGGAAGATTTGTGGATGGTGCAGGTGGTCTTGTTATTTATAAGGCAGATTCTGAGAAAGAAGTAGAATACATGGTTAAAGGTGATCCATTTATTATCCAGGGTGCACGATCCTATGAAATTCATGAATGGGCTATACATCTGGTTGATAATATAATTTCCTAATTTTTACATAAACAACTAGGTGATGATTTAACAAAAATAAAATTTCTTCGATTAAAAGCTGACTGGGGTGGATGAGATGTTAGAGTTGTACTTAAAAAAGCCGAACGAATTGGAACTAAGGGAAAAGCAATCTCCGAACGCTCCAATGGATGGAGAAGTGAAAATTAAATTAATTTATGGAGGCATATGTGGTTCAGATCTACGCGTATTCCAGGGAAGCCTTCCTCATGCTTCTTATCCGGTGCGGCCGGGGCACGAATTATTGGGTACGATTATTGAGACTGGAAAAGGGGTTCCTTATCAAGTAGGAAAAAGAGTGGTTGTCTTTCCTAACTCTTTTTGTGGTGAATGTGACTTATGTAAACAAGGGAAAACCAATATTTGCCTGCATAAGAAATCAATTGGTGTTAACGTCGATGGTGGTTTTTCTGAAGAGTTTGTTATCTCTTCTAAGTATGTATTACCAGTTCCGGATGATATGCCGGATGAGAGAGCAGTTCTAATTGAGCCTTTTGCTGTCATTGTCCATGCTCTTAAAAAGGTCAAGATTATAAATGGTACTTCTGTTGCTATTGTTGGCTCCGGGAATGAGGGGATGTTAGCTGCTGTCCTCGCTAATTATTTGGGTGCTCATGTAACCGCCATCGATATCAATCCCGTTAAACGTGAAAAGGTCAAAAAATTAGGAGACATACGTGCTGTTCATCCAGAAGAGGTGGGGGATGAAAGGTTTGACGTGGTGATCGAAGCAGCAGGAGTAAAAAAAGCAGTGGAACAGGCAATTCAGCTCGTGCGTCCAGGCGGTGCCATGGTCTTGATTGGTATGACCCCGCAAGCTGAACTACCCATTATTCATATTGTCAGAAATGAAATTACCTTATATGGAAGCATGATATACACATTTCCAAGTGGCTTTGAACAAAGTATGGAGTATTTAAGAGATGAAAAATTGAATGTAAATCTAATCATTTCTAAGATATTGCCATTTACTGAATTTAAACACGCTTATGAAAGCGCCTTATCAGGAAGCGAGGGAAAGATTGTTCTCGATTTCAATAAAAAGAAATCAAGTTCAATTGCATCCGGAAATGAAAGCGCTGTATAAATGCCGAATCCATAAATATGTTACAGAAGGAGCGGGAAATCTTGATGGAAACAGAAGTAACGATGCGAAGTACTATTCGAAATATTTACTGTGTGGGACGAAATTATGCTTCTTTTGCTGACCAGATGGGGAACTCAATGCCAGAACATCCACTTATTTTTATGAAACCGACACACTCATTAGAAAAAATGGACGGTGCTTCCATTGAGTTTTATGGAGACAGAGGAGAAGTAAACTGTGAAGCCGAGCTTGTGCTTCATATTGGAAAACCTTATGAAGAAGGGATTCATGTAGACGAACTAGTTGATAAAATGACAGTCGGTCTTGACTTCACATATCGGGAAGTATTAAATGCAGTGAAAAAAAAGGGTCAGCCATGGTTACCAGCAAAGGGATTTCCAAGTTCTTCTACAGTCGGAAGATTCCTTCCCTTTTCAATGGAAATGATCCAAGAGCAAGATTTTAAGCTTTTGATTAATGGAGAAACACTGCAGATTGGTAATGTGAAGAACACCATTTTTTCTCTTCAAACGGTAGTCGACTTTATCGCAAAACACTTTGGTCTTGGACCCGGGGATCTCATTTATACAGGTACACCTGAAGGGATCGGTATTTTGAGAGATGGCGATGTGTTAGAGGTTCAATGGGGAGAAAAGAGTCTTGGAACGAGTAAAGTAGTGTTAAAACGATAAAGAATAAATATTTAATATATAGAAAGGTGGAAATAAAATGTCACTCGAGTTAGCTCTTTTAAGTTCACATGCTCCTTCACTTCTATATAAGGACCAAGCACCCGACTATCAGTTGCCAATCGTTCAAGCATTTCATCAACAACAAAAGTTGGTCAGAAATATAAATCCTGATGTTATTGTTATTATATCCAGCCACTTTCTTACAAATTGGAAGCATTATGTAGATGCAACTCCAATACATCAAGGCTTTTTAACCGCGAGAGAACATCCGGATCTGATTGCCAATATTCCGTTTGATTATCCCGGGGATGAAGAATTGGCTAATAAATTGGCTGAAGCAGGTATAAAGGCTGGTATACCGGCAGTTGCTTTTAATGAATCGACCTATATTTGGGATTACGGTACGCTTGTACCGCTTCGATATTTTGTTCCGAATGAGGATATTCCGGTGGTTGAACTGTCATGTAACATGTCGGCGAGCCTCGAAGAGACATATCGATGGGGTCAGCAAATTGGAAAGGTTCTTAGGGAAAGCAAGAAACGAATTATTTTTGCAAGCAGCGGAGCTCTGTCCCACCATCTCACTCGAGGTCGAGAAAATATGCCCACGCTATCAGAGAAAGCACTAGACGACAAATTCATTGAGTATCTCGTAGAGGGCAAGTATGACGCTGCTTGGGAAATGCTCCCTCAGTTTTCAGTGGCAGCGGATGTTGAGTCTGGTGGAAGACATGTAGCGGCACTTTTGGGGGTTCTCGGAAAAGACGAATTTAAAGCCTCCTTCCTAGGGTACGCGCAGTCTTCAGGCAGTGGGAATCCTCACTTCGCCTTTGAACCTGTACTAAATCGTAAGCAGTCCTCCGATAGTGAAAATATGAATCTATCGCTGGAATCTAAATAAAGAGATTAAAATCCAAAAAGATGGAGTGACAAGTTTTGAAAGTTAAAAATCAATCAATTATCTTATCAGAACATTTGGCCCAGG
The DNA here is from genome assembly GCF_038440375.1 of Bacillus sp. OTU530. Classification (NCBI taxonomy): domain Bacteria; kingdom Bacillati; phylum Bacillota; class Bacilli; order Caryophanales; family Bacillaceae; genus Bacillus; species Bacillus sp. OTU530. Next base: position 32,329 of record NZ_JASATP010000053.1, on the reverse strand, counting down.
CGGAAATGAATCGACAGGGAGTAGAGCCATTAACGTCCATCCATCCAGGGCTAACAATTGAAGAGGCTTATCAAGTACAGTTGGCGACTATTGAAAAGAAAAAAGAATCCGGCAGACAAATTGTCGGGAAAAAAATTGGCTTAACGTCAACAGCTATGCAAAAGCTTCTTGGTGTAGATCAGCCGGATTATGGTCATTTATTGGATGATATGGTGATTAGAAATGGAGAGCGTATTCCGTCTCAGCTTGTGCTTCAGCCAAAGGTCGAAGCAGAGATTGCATTTGTTCTCAAGCAGGACTTAGTTGGACCTCGCATCACGGTTCCTGAAGTGCTTCTAGCAACAGAATATGTGGTCCCTGCACTTGAAGTAGTAGATAGCAGAATTGCAGATTGGAAAATTAAGCTTCAGGATACCATTGCAGACAATGCTTCTTCCGGATTGTATGTTCTCGGTGAAAAGAAGTTGAGACCGTCGGAAATTGACATTGCACAAGTAGGCGTTGTCCTGTACAAAAATGGAGAAATCATGAATACAGGAGTCGGTGCAGCTGCCTTAGGTCATCCCGCTGCCTGTGTTGCTTGGCTGGCAAACAAGCTATTCGAATTTGGCATTACACTCAAAGCGGGTGAAGTGATTTTATCTGGTGCTCTATCTGCGGCAGTCAATGCAGAGCCAGGCGATCATTTTCAGGCACGATTTGCCCACCTAGGAGAAGTAAGCGTTTACTTTTAAAGGGAATTAATCATGCAGTAAAAGTTGAAGGAGTGGATAGTATGTCCAAAGTGAAAGCAGCGATTTTGGGATCTGGAAATATCGGAACGGATTTAATGATGAAAATCGAACGTTCGAATGTCTTGCAGCTGACCACGATGATCGGAATTGACCCAGAGTCAGATGGATTACACCGTGCAAAAGAGAACGGGTATGAAATCATTAGTACAGGAATCAAAGGCTTTCTGGAGCATCCAGAGCTGGCCGATATTGTGTTTGATGCGACATCTGCTAAAGCTCATATCCATCATGCAAAGTTATTGAAAGAAGCTGGAAAAAAGGTGCTGGATCTTACTCCTGCCGCCGTTGGATCCTTAGTAGTTCCTCCAGTGAATTTGAGTGAACATCTGGACGTTGATAACGTCAATTTAATTACGTGCGGCGGTCAGGCGACGATTCCAATCGTTCACGCCATTAACCGGGTATGTCCTGTTGATTATGCGGAAATCGTTGCAACCATTTCTAGTAAGAGTGCAGGACCGGGAACACGGGCAAATATCGATGAGTTTACAGAGACAACATCTCGCGGGATTGAAGTCATCGGGGGTGCCAAAAAAGGAAAAGCGATTATCATCTTGAACCCGGCGGAACCGCCTATTTTGATGAGAGACACCATCCACGCATTAGTGGAAGAAGGAAAGATGAATGAAGAAGGCATTGTCCGTTCCATTTATGAGATGGTAGAAAGCGTCCAATCATATGTACCGGGCTATCGCTTGCGTACGGAGCCTATTTTTGAGGGCAACCGGGTAACGATCTTTGTGGAAATTGAAGGGGCGGGCGATTATTTGCCAAAGTACTCAGGAAATCTGGACATCATGACTGCAGCAGCCGTCAAAGTAGCAGAAGAATTTGCAAAACATCATGCAGCTAAACAAACTGTATAAAGGAGGGATTTTTTTTGGGAAAAGAACGTCAAATCTATCTAACTGAAGTAGCTTTACGTGATGGGAGTCATGCTATTGCTCATCAATTCACTGTTGATCAAGTAGTACAAATAGCGAAGACGTTAAACGATGCCGGGGTTCCTTATATTGAGGTGGCTCATGGTGATGGTCTAGGTGGATCTTCTTTGCAGTATGGATTATCCCGAACAGATGAATTTGAATTGATTGAAGCAGCTGTATCCGTTTGTAATCAAACGAGGGTCGCAGTTTTACTTTTACCGGGCATCGGTACAAAGAAAGAGTTAAAGCAGGCTGCTAGTTTGGGAGTTAAAATGGCACGCATTGCGACCCATGTGACGGAAGCAGATGTTTCCGCCCAGCACATTGCTTTATCGAAGGAATTAGGATTGGAGACTGTAGGATTTTTGATGATGTCTCATATGGCTTCTGTTGACAAGCTTGTGGAGCAAGCTAAGCTGATGGAAAGTTATGGAGCAGATATCGTTTATATGGTGGATTCTGCAGGGGCGATGCATCCCCAGCAAGTAAAAGAACGGATTCGTGCGCTTCGTCAACATGTTGGTTCGGAAATTGGTTATCACGCTCATAACAATCTATCATTAGCCATGGCAAATACGTTAGCGGCGATTGAAGAAGGGGCAACCCGGATTGACGGCAGCATCCGTTGTCTAGGAGCGGGAGCCGGAAACACACAAACAGAAGTACTCGTTGCAGTATTAGAAAAATTGGGTATTCCAACAGGGGTCGACTTGTACAAAATGATGGATTTGGCAGAAGACATTGTTTCTCCGTTGCTCCGAGTCCCTCAAGAGATTACGAAAGACAATCTGACATTAGGATATGCAGGCGTATATTCCAGCTTTTTGCTACACGCCCAAAGGGCCGCCAAAAAGTTCAATGTTGATGCACGGGATATCCTGATTGAATTAGGTAATCGAAAGGTTGTAGGTGGTCAGGAAGATATGATTGTCGATGTAGCTGCAGAAATTTCCAAACGGAAAAGCGCAATTACAGTAATTGGGAGCTGAATAACCTTGGATAAAATATTGATTAATATTAATCGCATGGTAGAAACGTTAATAGCGGCAGAAGTGGATAGAAAAGAATTGGTACGAATTACTGAAACACACCATGATCTAAGTATAGAAGAGGCGTATAGTATTCAGGAAAGACTCGTTGAAAAGAAAATAAAAGAAGGCTATCGTATTTTAGGACCGAAAATGGGATTGACGAGCCGAGCAAAGATGGAGCAAATGGGCGTTGAGGAGCCGATTTACGGATATATCTTTGACTACATGGCAGTTGCTCATGGTGAATTGTCTATGAATGAACTTATTCATCCAAAAGTCGAGGCGGAAATTGCTTTCGTACTGGGCAAGGACATAGAAGGACCGGATGTGACAGTAGAAGATGTACTTGCAGCCACCGACTATGTGCTGCCGGCCTTAGAGATTATCGACAGTCGGTATAAAGACTTTAAATTTACACTTCCTGATGTGATCGCTGATAATGCTTCTTCTTCTCGTGTCTTTTTTGGAAATCAAATGCGGTCTCCAGAGAACTTGGAACTAGATCTTCTAGGTGTGACGTTAAGTATTAACGGAGAAATCAAAGACCTTGGTGCAGGTGCAGCTGTATTAGGCCATCCTGCTGATTCGGTGGCTATGTTAGCCAATATGCTTTCGCGAAAAGGGAAGAAGCTGAAGAAAGGTGAAATCATTTTATCCGGAGCGATAACAGGTGCCATCATGTTAGCAGTTGGAAATAGTGTAGTAGCCAAATTCGATGGATTAGGCACAGTGGAGTTTCTTGTCAAAGACTAGATTTTGGGGGAATGAAGATGCCGATCGTGAACATTCAAATCATGGAAGGCCGACCGATCGAAAAAATCACATCAGTTGTTGCCCGTATGACAGATGTCATAAGTGAAGAACTAAATTCACCGAAAGAGAATATTCGTGTTATTGTCACGGAAGTGCCCAAAACACACTGGGGAATTGCTGAAGTCACAGTAGCCAACTCCAATAATAAGTAAGAGAGTGAACTACTGCGTAGAGAAAATTGAACGATATAGTGAGTCTCTTATATAAATAATAGTATAATTCTAGATACAATGATTTGAAACCTTATGAATAATAGGAGTTGACATTAAGGTCTATCGATGTATAGTGGAGGAAGTATGCTTACTTTGGTTAATAGAAAAATGAAATATGAGCAGTAGGAGTCATTGTTGAAGGTTAGGATGTAATCAACAAACCCATTCAGGGAACTAGATAACTTCACCATTATGAGATTTCGCGTCATTTATTCAAAAGAAGGTATGAAGGAGGATGGCTTATGAACAACGAGGTATTTGATCCATACGAAATTGATTTTATATACAAAGATCAAGGGACGAATAAGCCATCACTTCATACCCACCATCGTTATGAAGTCTTTTATTTTCATAGTGGTAGGTGTAACTATCTTATTGGAAGTAATATTTATGTGCTTAAGCCTGGAGATATGCTTTTAATGAACGGGATGACACTCCATAGCCCTAAAGTGGACCCAAATGATCAATATGTTCGTTCCGTTGTCCATTTTGAACATGAGGGAATCAAACCTTTTCTTCAATCACTTCATTCATTAAATATATTAAAACCGTTTCAGGAATTTAATAATTATCGGATCTCTCTTCAAGGTTCTGCAAAAGAAGAAGTAGAACATATTCTTGAAAAAATGGCTCATTATTTTGACCAAAAAGATACGATCAATTATAACCGTTTCAGACTCAGGTTTATTGACCTTCTTTACTTTATTTTTGAACAGTTTCAATTTTCAACAACTGAGAAGACAGAGGTTCCGAGTAATAAGGAAACTAGTGTACAGCGTATCATCACATATTTAGAACAGAATTACACGGAGGATATTACGTTAGAAACGCTCCAATCTTATATTCATATAAATAAGTTTTACTTATCAAAACTTTTCAAACAAATTACTGGTACGACGATTATGAACTTTTTATATGAATACAGAATTAACGAGGCAAAAAAGATGTTTCTCGTAGACAAGGATATTTCTGTTACAAATGTGTGCTACAAAGTTGGTTTTAAACACTTATCCCATTTTAGTAGGTTATTTAAACAACACGTAGGGATATCACCAGAAACCTTTAAAAAAATGTATGGTATGTAAAGCTGGCTTAGAAAAAGGCAGTATTGCCTTTCCAAGTTTTAGAGTATACTCATACGACGATGAAATATATGGATGGGACCATGAACTGAAATTTGAAAAACTCACTGTGGAAGATAATGATCCAATGACAGCAGAGCTTGAACATTTTATATCTGTGTTGAGAGGGGAGGCTAGAACGTTGGTAACTGGTGAGGATGCACTTGAAACATTAAAAGTAATTAAAGCAATTAAAGAATCAGTTAAAGCAGGGCAGAAAATTAATATGAATGATTCGACATTAATAGTATGATAGCGTTATCTATGGTGAGTATTGTAAATTTATATCCATCTCGTTTCTTGAAAAATACCGTATGGGGTTTTTTTAGGAGGAAAAGAGATTACAGGAACATTACTGTTGAGTGCCTGTTCAGGACAAACTTCTGGAAGTGCTAAAGATGGTAAGAAGCATGCTAAAGTAATGAAATAGAAAAGGAAAAAGAATAAATTTGGAGGATACAAACTATGCGTAAGAGCCTACATGATTTTATGCAGGTGGGTATCGTGCACTTTATGGCGTACCCATATGCGACATCTAGCGAAGAGTATTTATGCACACTTTCTTCTATCATTGAAGATGAATTTTTTAGCGCTGTAGAGATCAAGTCTGCACCTGATAAAGAAACAGCAGAACGAGCACAGAGATTGTTGGAAAGCTCTGGTGTAATTGTCGGGTTTAGTGGTCATCCGGCTTTAATAGGTAATCAGGCGGATCTCAATTCAATGGACCAAGAGGAAAGGAAGCGGGCAGTGGATCTTTTAAAAGGTGCGGTGGATGAAGCGTATCAATTCGGGGCCAAAAATCTTGCCTTTTTGTCAGGGAAAGATCCTGGTCCGGAAGATAGAGAACGAGCTATCGGATATTTAATCGAATCGATTCAGGAAGTTTGTCAATATGCACGGTCCAAAGGTGATTTGGAGATTCTGTTAGAGCCGTTTGATCACCAGACTGATTTTCGTTGTTTAATCGGACCTTCAGACCTTGCGGTTGAGGTTGCACGAGAAGTTCGAAAAATGGACCCTTCCTTCGGTCTAATGGTAGATTTAAGCCATTTACCGATGCTTGGAGAATCCCCCAAAAAAGCATTAACCACGACTAGGAATTATTTAAAACATGCTCATATGGGGAATTGTTTGATCGGTAATTCGAATGATCCGCTATATGGTGATAAACATCCCCGTTTTGGATATCCTGGCAGTGAGATTGATGTTCCTGAATTAGCAGAGTATTTACGTACTTTGTTGGATATAGGTTATTTGGGGGAAGGGAAAAATCGAACACTTAGTTTTGAAATCAAACCAGCACCAGGTGAATCCTCGCAAGCAATCATTGCACAGGCGAAGCGGACATTGCTTGCTGCCTGGCAACAAATATAAAGCCATAATAAGTACAAGTCAGGGGTTGAACTGTTCGAGGGAGATTTAGGTCAGCCTTATGAATGCCTCCCAAAGGAATTCTATTGTGGTTTAGTTAGTGATAGTTAGCATTATCTGTCTTTTCATATCAATATTGTCACTAATATTTTAAGGGGGAATGGCAATGAATCATCCATTAAGGGAAGAAGATAAGATATCTAAGCAAAGGAAACGATCGCGTGCCCGTTTCATGATTCTGTCTCTGCTATTTATAGGAACAGCTATTAACTATCTTGATCGGACAAACATGGCAGTAGCAGCTTCTGCTATTCAAGGTGATTTAGATTTAAATCCAGCTATGATGGGTCTTATACTTTCGGCTTTTGGTTGGACATATGCTTTTATGCAAATTCCGGGAGGGTGGTTTATCGATCGATTTGGACCAAGGCTTGTATATGGAATCTCCCTTATAGGATTCTCACTGTTTACCCTTTTCCAGGGGTTTGCAAACAGCTTTACCTCGTTGTTCGGACTACGTCTTGGACTGGGTTTTGCCGAATCACCTGCTTTTCCTGCTAACAATCGTATTGTGGCATCATGGTTTCCGCAAAAAGAACGCGCCCTTGCTACTGGGGTGTATACAGCGGGTGAATATGTAGGCTTGGCCATTGCTACTCCATTTCTCTTTTGGCTCCTATCATCTTTTGGCTGGCATTCTATCTTTATTGTGACAGGGGTAGTCGGATTACTTTTCGCTTTAGTTTGGTTTAAATTTTATCGCGATCCAAAGGACAGTAAGTATATTAATAAGGAAGAAATGGATTATATTCGTGAAGGTGGTGGACTTGCCGATAGTGTAAATGAAAAACAAAAAATTAGTTGGTCGCAGGTCACTCATCTTTTTAAGCACCGTCAATTTTTCGGGGTTTATATTGGACAGTTTAGTAATGCATCAACTCTTTACTTCTTTCTAACATGGTTTCCAAGCTATCTTGTTCAAGAAAAAGGGATTACGATACAGAAAGCTGGTTTTCTTGGCTCTATTCCGTACATAGCGGCAGGTATTGGCGTACTTGTAGGTGGGTATTGGTCGGATAAAATGATAAAACGTGGGATATCAGTTGGAATTGCACGTAAAACACCTATCATTATAGGATTGTTAGGCGCTTGTTCGATTGTATTGGCCAATTATATGTCATCCCCTAGTTTGGTCATTACTATTATGTCTATCGCATTTTTTGCACAAGGGATGTCAGCAATTAGTTGGAGCCTTGTGTCTGATATTGCACCAAAGGAATTAGTTGGTTTAGCAGGTGGAGTATTTAATTTTATAGGAAATTTAGGTGGAATTTTAACACCAATTGTAATCGGCTTTATTGTAAGCGCGACCAATTCTTTTAATGGAGCCCTAGTTTATGTAAGTATAGTTGCCTTTATTGGGGCATTGTCTTATATCTTTGTTGTAGGTGAAATTAAACGTGTTAAGTTGTCAGATAGTTAATAAGAAACTGAAAGTAAGGTAGCTTATTGATGTAGAAACGAGAAATCGAGATTTTTAAAACGTAGGAGGAGATATTATGAAAAAAATTCTTATGCTGCACGGAATTAATCACAACATGTTCGGAAAGAGAGATCCTGTTCAGTATGGCACGATTACTCTTGAGGAAATTAACGCACGCTTGAATGAACTTGCAAGAGAGCTAGATGTTGAAATAGAATGCTTTCAGACCAATCACGAAGGTGAGATGTGTGGAAAGATTCATCAGGCATATTTTGAGAATAAAGATGCTGTTATCATTAATCCCGGTGCTTGGACTCATTACAGTTACGGCTTACGGGATGCTCTTGAAATTCTCACTGTACCAGTTATTGAGATTCATATGTCCAATATTCATAAGAGAGAAGAGTTTCGCCATCATTCGGTTTTTGCCAAAATTGCAACGGGTCAAATCTGCGGATTCGGGGTCGAAAGTTACCTTCTTGGCTTAAGAGCAGCTGTAGCAGCGATAGGTCAGGTGTAAGAAGTCTGGTAAACTTGATTAATATTGCAACAGAAATGCCTGGATTATACAGTTAATTTTTATAGGAATACTGATGATTTTTCTTAGTAAAACGAGAAATGCAAAAGCAGCCAAGCAAAAAGGCCTTGGCTGCTATCTTTTATGCTAGAGTGATTATTTGATTGTTCAACAAGGGAGATAACTTGCCTACCGATATTGAAACCGGGGCATTAATAGCTGCTGGGACTTACATGTAATACGTGTTCAAAATTTATTTTTAGATCTATTCTACGGACGCCAAGCCTCTTCTATTATTTTGCTTGTTCTTATTGGGGTCACGTCACGAAACGGAAAAAATCGTACGTTAAGCAGATACAGCCGGCCTATGTAAAAACATTATAGGTCGGCTGTATGTATTAAGAGGTATTCCCTGAGCGTAGCGGTCTAAACGTACCACGTTCTACATACGTGTTCTGTTGCCACGTGTGTTACTCCCTTCCCTGTTACAGCTATTGATACTTCCTGGATGACAAAAGCACAGAAGAATTTTTTTGAAGTGTTACAAAATCCCGAAAATCGGGAAAAAAAATATGATGAGTTAACTGCTTTAGCCGGTTATAAAAGTTTTCATCCTTTATTGGAAGCTGGTGAAGAAACGCCGATAGTAGAGCCAAAGTATTGGGACTTTATTATCATTATGAGACATACGGGAAGACGGTTTGAAGACGTTGCTCATTTGATTGCAGATGGCAGTGATATTGATTGCTTAAAATACGATTTAGACGGAGACCCACAACTCTATCTTGATCATCGTATCGCTAAGATAAAAAAGGATTTGATTGTACCATTAGCCCATATGAAGGATTCCGAAGGAAGAAACATAGTTGAACGTGCTGTTTTACGTCAAAAGAAACGAGTGAAAGATTTACCTTCTGTTGCATCGGACAAGCGGATGTATTTATTCAGAGAAATCGTTGCTTATGATAAACAAGATAAACCCATAACAGAAGCTGTTAATTATAACATTTTCGCTACAAGTGTATTAGGTAAAATCTGTAACCAAATCCCACTATCAGACATTGGAGCAGAATCTGGAGATATTTATAAAATATCACCACATCAATTCAGGCACACGGTAGCAACGGAAATGATTGACGCCGGAGTAGATATATACGCTGTTAAAAACTTTCTAGGACATTCATCAGTTACCATGACCGAAAAATACATTATGGTGTACCAGCAACGTTTGAAGAAGGAGTTTCTTGATAAACTTCTTGTAAAATCCGGTGCCACAGCAATTAAAGATAACCTTCCGGAACCAGAAGAAATGTTTGGTGACAACAAGTGGGTTAAAAACAAAATTATCGCTATTTTCGACCAAGGTGATGGGTGTTGTGAACACCCATACAAAATGCCTTCCTGTCCTCATCAGGTGGCTTGTAAAACGTGCATTAAGAAGAAGATATACCCAAGACATAAAAATGCAGTTCTAGACACTCTAGACGCATTTAAAACACATCGTGACCAAGCTAAAATAGTTGGACTCACTGAAAAGGTTGAGGAGTTTGATAAGGTAGTACGGTTCCACGAAATGGCATTAGAACTCATTGAAAAAGGTGAAACATTTGAAGCAGCAAAACATTTCTACACAGGTGGTGTTAAGTAATGGCTAATTTTAAGCCTGACACTTCCAAAATGGTAGAAGAAAAAAAGAGGCAAAGTCAAACAAAGAAGGAGGCAGTTTTAGCTGCCTTAAAGGAGCTCACGCTCCTAGATGACCCTGTAAATAGACCTGTTTCAAAGGCTGAAATATGCCGTAAGGCAGGTGTAAGCAAAACTTTTCTTTACACTCACGAGAAAGAGCTTTTAAAGCCAATTAACGAAGCAATTAAGAAGCAAAATCAGAAGTTGAAGGTTATAACTAAAAAACAGACGTTCAGTGAAAGTTCAAAAGACAAGCTTATTGAATCACTGAAACGAAGATTAGCTACATTAGAAGAAGAAAACCGAAAACTAAAAAAAGATAACACCAAATTGCTTGGAAAGCTGGCAAATAATCCGTCTGGAAACGAACAAATTAATATATCGGACATTGAATTTCCATTCTAATAAAAAAGAGCCTGTATCAATGATTACTTGGTAATTTAAGATACAGGCTTTATATTTCGGGCACTAATTGTCTTTATATATATTTAACAGAACAGCTGCTTTTTTGAATTACCGTAATTATTGATTAGCCTCCAAATTGGATAGAGATTTATGTTTGTCTACTGAAAGTTTTAAAGCGGAGATGAGTATTATTACAATGCTCGCTACTCCAATCCAAACAAGGGTAGATACAGGAAAACTCCAAGTTAATCCTTTACCGAAGAAGAACAACTCTCGTAGACCCTGTACCATAAACCTCATTGGCAACCAAGAATAAACCCAATCTCGATAAAATGGAGACATCATTTCTGGGGCCATTGCAAGCAATGGTGCACCAAAGAAAAGCATTAAGACAAAAATAGGCATACCTCTAAGTCCCAATAGTGAAAGTACAGCTAATATCATTAGGAAAAAGCTAAAGGAAGTAATTGATAAAAATAACGCTGTATCTGTGAATTGTGGAATGTGTAATCCTATCAACTCATCTGCTAGCCAAGTTAATCCAAATCCAACAACAAGAGCGACAATCGCACCTATTAAAATTTGTATAAATTTTGCTAAAAAGTTCTCTTTTCGATTAGAAATTGATAATTTACTAACAGCAATAAAGATAATAGCTGCACTCGCTAGACTTGCCATCCATAATGGTTGAAATAAAGAAACAGGAGCATTGCCATTTGCACTATTAGTACCAATTTCATTAACATTTGTGACTTTTTTTACAATAGGGGTCGCTAGACTTGCAGCTTGTTTTACTGTTAAAGTTGCACCTTGCTTTTCAAATCCTTCAAGCAGTTGGGTACGAACATTGTTGTTCATATTATCTACTACTCCGTTTAATATCTGTCCCGCCATCGTTGATGCCGCCGTATTCATTCCCTGATTTATATATATTTGTACCTCTGGTGAAGAAGGTGCTGGCGTCTGCAATGATGTTTGTTTAGTACTGAAATCTTTCGGAATCACCAATGCTGCATAATATTTTTGATTATCCATTCCTTTTTGTACTTCTTCTGCAGTCTTTACTTCAACCCATTTCACAGCAGGGTCTTCGTCCGTTGTTGTTTTTGCTGTTTTTTGTATCATTTCAACGATTGTGTCACCCATATTCATCTTTGGTTGATTAGGAATTTGCACTCCTTGGTCTTCGTTAACAATCGCGATTGGCAAATTTTTCGGTTGAGGTTGGACCGATGGGAAAAGTGTCAGTGAAAAAATAAATATAACTGCTAATGCAATTATGGGGGATAACAAGACTAGTCTATTCTTTAAAATATTCATGTTTTAAGCCTCCATTTAATTTTAACTCTTAAAAAACAAAAATTATTATGCTGGTTTCCTTAAACCATCCAGTATAAAACGTATAACTTCATCTAATTCTGCTTCTTCATCCATCACAAAGTTGTCCGTAATTAACACGAAACGTGAAGTAAAATAGCCATACAGGAAGGTTAATAACATTCTAAGAAGAACGGGAGTTGGTTTTTCAATCAAATCCCCACGCTCTTTAAATGTTTCAATAACTTTTATGAAATGATGAAATATTTTCTCAAAAACTAAAGGTGCGAGTTCCTGTTTAAACTCTTCACGATACATTACTTCTTTTACCAAGATTTGAAATAGTTTTCTATTATCACTTATAAAATCAATTCGGTTTTTAATAAGTGCTCTTAGGAACTGTTCAAATGTCGCTGGATTTTGAGACATTAACCCATTAAAAATTTCATCAGCCGTACGGGGGATAAAGTCCTTTATGAAAGGTAATATAACAGAAAGTAGTAAGTTATCCTTCGTTCCGTAATGGCGGAAAATAGTTGCTTCAGCTACCCCAGCTACCTGGGCTATTTCGTTAGTTGAGGTATTGGCAAATCCTTTTTCCGCAAAAACTTTAATGGCGGCTTCCACTACCTTTTGTTGTTTGTCTGTTTGTTTCTTTGATAATTTAGCATGGGCTATCATTTCATCTATGAGATTTTTATTAGACATATTCTATTCGCATCCTTACACAGTTTATATAAAAGTGAGTAATCACTTTCAAATAGACATTAACCAATATTTATCTGAAAGTCAATAAAAAGTGAGTAATCACTTTCAAAAATAGTGCTTATTGGTTTTATAACCTAAGGAAGAGCATACATTTCTTTCATAGTATGTAAAAGGGCATCATCACCTCGCTACTCTTATACACGACTGTCATACCGTCATGACCCCTTTCCGCATAGGAAAGGGAGCTCTCGCGATAAAAGTAAGACTGGCTATCCTCGACACATGGCATGAGGTAAAGAATAGAAACTACCAACCTAGTGGAATACCTCAAACTCTTCCTTCATATGCTGTAGCAAAGACAAGTAGAAGGAAGGATGAAACAAATGATTTCTCCCTATCAAGTTGAATACACGATGACCATTGGAAATCGAGTTGTAGGTGAATGTATTACAGTGTATGCCTCTTCTGAATTCTTTGCTGTAGAAAAAGTTAGGCAGGAACTTCATCGTCGTTTTGGTTCTGCCACATCCATTGAATTGCATTCTTCTTCAAGCGCAGATAATGTCCCAGAACCAATTACTATGGAGATCTAAGTAATTTTGAGTCTTTTATATTCTTAATAGTTATCTTTTACACATTAGTTTACATTGAACAAAAAAAACCGTGTTCCTTTTTGGTGGAACACGGTCTTATCGATTTTAACACCTGCTATCTTTTTTATATCAGTATTACAGCAAGAAAAGTCCCTAAAGGTGTACATGTTAGTTGGGACGTTCCTAAAACAGACTTTATACCTTTAGGGACTATAGGGAGTATATAGTTTTATAGAATGTTAAGGCGTGCCAAAAGGTATACCTTTTGAAACGAAACAAAAAGAAGAATCTAATTGATTCCCCTTTTTGTACAATGATTTAACTTTGTAAGAATTGTTGTATGTCTGCCACTTTTAATCCTGTAAATTTCGCAATATCTTCTAATGGCATTCCGTTCTTATGCATCCCACGAATTAATTGCATTTTCCCTTGTTCAATCCCTTTTTCTAAACCTTCCTCTAAGCCTTCTTCACGAGCATGAGCCAACTTCGCCTGTTCATCTAATAATAATTTTTCCCGTGCTTCATATGCACGACGGAACGAGGAATCATGGCTCATATTCTCCCATTTATTCATTGCTTTTTGTAAAATTGGATCTTGCTTCATCGCAATCTCCTCCAATGTTCGAGTTAAATGTTTATCTTCATGTGCTGGTAATAATAGCATCCAACGAACAAACGCATTTTCCCACGGATTAATTTTCTCTTCTCTCCACTGTTTCACAAGTTTTGGAATTTCTACGAAATGGATTTCGATATCTTCACTTAAAACTTGTTGCTTTTGCGTATTCCACAATTGTCCTGTCGTATGGAATTCTTCATATGTGGAGAACAATACAAAATATCTAATAAGTTGATGGTAATCGTTTTTCGAAGGGAATGATATGGCATCCCTTCCTGCATTTGTGAGGTATATAATTTACTCCAGTAATATAAAGAACGCTTCACCATGTCATGCGCATTTCTCAATTGTATCTCCACATTTATTTGCGTTCCGTTATCTAATGTAGCTAATAAATCTAAAATAGATAACTTATCGTCTTCATAAGCTTTGTGTAAATGTGGATCATCTAGTTGCAAAGATGTAATCGGCGCATGTAAAGATGGCTCTAACATTGCATTCAAGAATCCAATTAGAATATCCTCATTTCCTTTGGTACCAAATAACTGTTTGAATGCAAAATCAATCCGTAAATTCACTAATTGATGGGACATGGGGTTTCTCTCCCTGCCTATTATATTCTTTTTCCTTCATTGTATAAGATACAGCAAGATAGATGCAAATGACCAAAGCAACATTTGATAGATAACCAGTCATTATAAAACAATTACGTTTCCTCCGAACAAGCTACGTTTTGATCTATGAAGATAAGTGTACCGGCCACTTTTTATTTCACTTACTCACCTTTATTAATTTGGCGTTTTTGATGACTGCGAACAAAAGAGGAAATTTTGCTGTAGTAATACCTTTCTACCTCTCCCAGAGGTATCCATATTTCTTTTTCTTCAATTATGTCATACACATCATATAAGATTTGATCACGTATTTTTGGATGAAGTTTCATGTTTTTATCTTTCATGGCTTGTATATATCTTTCTTTAAGCTCCCTTGTAATCCATTCCCTTTGCTTTTGTTTTAATGAGGAAAACTTCTTATTGACTTGAATAAGTTGACCATTTCTCATAGTATGATTTTTCATCATGTTAGACGTAGACACTCGTAACCCTATTCATAAGTGAAAACGTTCAGCACCTCCTTTAAGGATGTTGAGTAGGGTAGACTACTCATGAAATGAATTGTTTCTTCATAGCTCATCTCTCCAGTACATGTCAGTAACACACTGGAACTCGTTCTAACTGCATCTTTTTAGCAACGTAGTATCGACTATATCCATCTTTTAATTGTTTTGTCTCCTTATCAATTAAAATAGGTTGATCGATGGTCCCTGTTTCCTGGATCTTACGAATGACTTTCTCTTGTTTCTCTGCTCTTGGTGTAGTTTGCAAAATAGGATCTGGAACATAAATATCTTGCAATGGAATGATCGCTGTTGCTCCTTCTGGAAGAGTATGCACTACATCTAACCTGACGAGCTCTTTTTCCTCATTCACAATCATTTTTTTCTCGGCTTCCTCTTTCATCTGTTTTGACTCTTTAGGCTGCTCTTTTTCTTTGTTTGGTAGTTCCGAAATTTGCATACATATAATACCGATTTCCCCAGGACAGTCTGTTAGGGGCGCTTCTAAAGTCGGTTCCCCTTGTATAAGAAAGCGATATTGGTGAAATTTCTCTGTATCCACTTTTAATTTATTAAACTGTTTTTTACTAACAAACACCGTATACACAATAGAAGTACTTTTATATGGAATACCTTTTGGAGGAGCGATACTTCCTCGTTCTTTCATTTCAAATGAGAAGTAGGTGTTACAATCCCGAACATCGCTAACTGGAGAACCTGTTAGTGTCATTTTATGTGCCATTATTCCTTCCTCCCCCTATATTTTCTCTCCAACATAGAGTAACATTTGCTACTAGCTTCATTGTATCAAATAATTAATAGAATATTCTGTACTTATGGCGATTTATTAGTTCTTTTGATTTAAAAAGGAAATGTGAACAGAATTATAGTAACAATAACAATGCTATCAATGTTATTGTTATTGAATAGAGAGAGGAGAGTTAGATGTTCCTGCTCAAAACAACACGCAGTGGGAATGTTCAATAAACCACTATTTTCTGAACACAGAAATGTGACAGGTAGTTTCAATATTTTTTAGATTGATTTATGTTCAAAAACTCATAAAGTATTCTATGTTCAGATAATACCCTGTGATTTAAGTTACATTACAATCTATGATTTCGAAATAAAGTTCGATAATTTATAAAAAAGTTTGACCCAAAATCCTGTATGGATATGCAGGATTTTTTCTTGTTTTCTGGTATGTTTACTTTAAACATTTTTATTGTCTTTATATCGCCGCTATATCGCTTAAAATAAAGAAAAGAGGTGATAGCAATGACTGATACAGGCGATACAGAACTCGAGGTAATTGAGGGAATCCCTAAGGAACTAAAGAGTAATGACATAGCTCGGACATTTGGAATTGCAGAGAGTACAGTCAGGAAATACGCCCAAGCCCTTGAAAAATCCGGATATGTCTTCCGTAAAAATGAAAATAATACACGAGTATTTAGTGATACAGACGAACTAGTCTTCCGAGACCTTATCCAAGCCCGAAAAGAAGCTGGAGTAAGCCTTGATATGGCGGCTTTTGTATCAGTGACACGAAGACAGCAACAAAAATCACCGACACAAAGCGTGCAACCGTTGGTATATAAGGAATCTCAAGCCGATACAGCTCCGCACGAAATCCGACACGCTCTCCAAGAATTAGCATATTCATTTCAAAAACAGATAGAGCAAATCGAGACACAAAATCAAAAAATCCTTTCCAGACTCCAAGCATCTGAAGAAGCTGAAATCGAAATCAGAAAACAATTTCAAGAAGCACAGAGAAGAGAAAAGGAAAAAGATGAGGAAATCGAAAAAATGAAGAAAATGCTAGAATATATTACTGATCGTGACAAAGCCTTTGACCAAAAAATTCAAGAAATCTATCAAGAAGCTAAAAAACCGTGGTGGAAGAAATGGTAAATCCCTTAATTACAGCATATCTATACTAAATTCCAAGCACTATCCGTGAAATTTTAGAACCAACAAATAAAAAAGGCCCTAGACAAAAGGAATATGAAAAGGAATATGGAATTGTTAGATGGTGTGCTTTTTAGAGAAAGGAGAGATCACTATAAAAAAGTTTCTTTCTGCTCTAATGATAAATGTGATTATCTTAAGTTGCATTGTTTATACAAATGCCACAGAAAAACAGCCTTATAGTACATCATCTATTCTTGACTCTGCATGGAAGAAATTTGGACTATCGAGCGTTTCATATGGTGATACAGATCCTATAATTTCTATTGTGATAAAAGACATCAAAAATAAACAAGGACTAAGACAGTATTTAGAAGCAAATCTGAGTCAATCTGATCTAAACCATTATACAATTGAAATTTCAGAGGAAATACCCAAGGAAGAAGCTGTAAGGCAATAGCAAATTTTACATCAACCAACCGCAAGGTTGGTTTTTTATATGCAGGATTTTATGCAAAAAATAGAGAGCCTTGTCAAAGGATGGGGAGGCTGAAACCCACGCCATTAGGGCATTGCATAAAATCCTGCATACTTGATAAATTGAGAGATTGCGAGAAACCTAGTAATGGCGCGGATGCCCGAGGGAATCCCTCGCCATTTTACTTCCGATAATGCCATGTTATGTTAACTTAACATGTATAGAGTATACATTAATCTTTTCCCCCGTTAATCATGATAAAATGAACAATAAGAAAACTTATGTAAGATAAAAGGGGGAAGATTCATGGTCAGTTTTGGTACTTTGCTAGCTTTTGCACTCGTTTCACTTGGCATGGTTTGTTCACCTGGACCTAACATGATTTATCTCATTTCCCGTTCCATTACGCAGGGACGCATGGCAGGATTCATTTCTCTTTTGGGTATCATGCTTGGTTTCCTAATCTATATAATCGCAACAATGTTCGGACTTACAGTTCTTTTCATTGCTGTTCCCGTTGTCTACGAAGCAGTCAAGTTGGCAGGTGCCGCTTACTTGCTTTGGCTCGCCTGGAATTCGATTAAACCCGGTGCTACATCTATTCTAGAACCTCGTACTATTTCTATTGAACCACCACGGAAGTTATTTCTGATGGGACTCATGACTAATCTACTGAATCCCAAGATTGCTATTTTGTATGTGTCACTTCTACCTCAATTTGAAGATCCTGAGAAGGGATGGTTGCTTCTACAAGGTGCAGTTTTGGGCCTTACACAAATAACCGTTAGCTTTATAGTCAACCTCCTAATTGTATTTACAGCGAGTAGAATTGCCAAGTGGTTTGGCACACGCCCAACTTGGCTGCGAGTGCAGCGTTGGCTCATGGCAAGCGTCTTGACAGGTCTTGCTGCACGTCTTGCTTTTGAACGCAGACAGTAAGAGGAACTGTCAAGGATTTGACTATCTTCTTGGAACAATTGTAAGGGAAGCAAGAAATATGAAAGTTGAATAATTAACTTCCGATAACACTGATTATGTGGACACAAATACCCTCCAGATCAACTTAGCTGGAGGGATTTTTTATAGACTTCTAGATACATTGAATTCCGATAATGCCGACTTATGCTAACTGGACGTGTATAGGGTATACAAAAATCGTACTACCTTTGGATTTATCTCTAGTTGTATCGAATTTTGTCACAATTTTCATTGTTATAATAACTAACACGAAAATGGAAAATAATTCAATAATTAGTGTACAATGTCATTATAACAAATGAATTTAGTAAGGAGTGAATACAATGAAACAGTATATCTTTACTTTTGATACGAATAGAAACAAACGAGACTTATTCATTAATGCCAATGGGATCTACGATGCGATATATCAAGTAAAAGAAATTAAAAAACAGGTAGAATTCGAGAACAAGCATGATATAAAAATTAAATTTAAAGGAGTTAGGTATAAAAATATTTCTTAACCTCTTTAATATCTTTTTTCCCCTCTAACAAAAATCCATATATCTTTGCATACAGATTAACAATTTTATTTGTAAAAAGGGGGTTCAATCAAGTGCTTGGGAAAGAAGTGAGGTTTCAGGGGGATGTGTACATAGTCATTTATGATTATAAAAATGAGATGATTGAAATTAGAAAAAAAGGGGGAGTCAGTTATAACAATCAGAATGTAAAACTGGTTAGAAGAGCTGAGATAGAGATCGTAAAAGGAATCAGTAAGGAAGAGTAACTTTCACTTCCGCTAACGAGGATTATGTTAATAGGCTCCCTCCAGATCACTTAACTGGAGGGTATTTTTTGTATAATCCTAGATACATTGAATTCCGATAATGTGGGATTATGTTAACCTTCCATGAATATGAAATACATCCAAACATACACAATACATCGTTTTCTTGAAATGGTAAAATAAAGGAAATAGAAAAGGGGAAATACAGTTTGAGGTGAGATGACAATGTATCATTTTAGAGATTGGACTATTGAAGTGCAAATGGAGAAAACATTAGAGGGTATGGTGGACAAAGAGGAAAATAATTTTATCCTCTTTGATGAAGAGAAGGACGTATTTTTATGGATTTCCTCCTCAAAATTTGGTGAAGGCTTTTCCTTTCAAAAAATAAACTGGACGACACAATTTAATGTACTACCACTTGAAAAGAAAATCATCATTGTCTCTTTAGAACAACCAGAAGAACAATAGGCATTGTGGAATCCCTCTCTTTAAGGGGAGGGGGTTGCTATTTATTATTGGTGAAGGGAGAGAGCTGTCATTAGACCTTCCGAAAAACGTATTAAACACAATATTGAACAACTTACAGAATTAGATTGGTTTCAAGAGTTATATAAAAAGCCGGAATATCAAATCTTAATTCAAAAACATTTGGGTATTCACGCAGTATTGGAAAGTGTAAATATAGATGAATTAAAGCAAAATGAACAAAAAATGCTCCTCTTTCAAGAAAAATTAACGGATTTTATTGAAAGAGAAGCAGAGAACCCAAATGTCCATAAATATTTTACGATATAGGTCGTTACAAAGTAAAAGTAGTTGAACTAAGAACTTTCTATATCGCACATTATGTGAACTAGAAAGGAATGATTTATATAAAAAAGCATTGTTGTGACACGATGGGGGAATACACGAATCGTACTTGTTCTCTTCATTCCAATCCTTTTGAATGTCCCGATAGCTTGGTCTATTATTCAGTAAAATTTGATGAGTACAGTCTTATTATTCATGATGGTGGTTCATCTTCAGTAGACATTGAATATTGTCCTTGGTGTGGAACCAAATTACCAGAATCAAAACGAGATGCTTGGTTTGATAAGCTTGAAGAGTTAGGATATGATGATCCATTTGAACAGAATATTCCTGAAAAGTTTCATACAGATGAATGGTATAACGAGAAATAATTACTCCCGATAACGGATGTTATGTTAACGGGAAAATCTCCTAGGAATGAAGTGATAAGGAAGGTAAATGGAAAACTTTGAATTTAGAGGTTGGAAATTTATAAAATGCAAATAATTTCCGCTTTTGCGAATTATGTAAAATCATAAGAAATTGTCTGTCATCTTATAAGAAGTTTTGTCATATGTATTCCAATCATATAAGATTTTTCACATAATATTACTTGTACATAAAGAAGCCTATTACAATGTAAAATGGATGATCAGGGGAATTATTTATTATGTTGTTTACAGATATTAAGGATTTAGAAAAAAAGATTAACCAGTTTAAAGTAATATTACATCAAACAGTTAAAGAAACAGGCTTAAATAGTCTTGAAACAGTTAATTGTAGTCAGCAACTAGACCAACTTATCCTAATCCATCAAAAACTTTCTTATGAAAAAAAAATAGAACTATGTTGTTGAATGTGAAGCTGGCGCAGGCCGGCTTTTTGTTTCCCCTGCTTTTGGCCTGTTGGTTTGGCGAAAGAGCTACAACAAGCCGCAAAAAATTGTGCAAGGACAAAAAAATTCATGTTTTTGCCCTCCTGTTTATGAACCATAACACGAGAAAAATAATTGTAAAAAAGGCCGGCAAGCAGTTAAAAAAATAATTTGCATATAAGGTGATCTGATATCCTGTTATGTAGGAGGCTGTTTGTAGACTAATAAACCAAAACACACCAACAAACAGATAGGGCGTAAGGTTACGCTCTTTCCATTTGAAGCGTTTTAACCAAATCACCTTTTTTAAGAGTTCTATCACTACATGCCAATGAATTAAAATACTTAAGAATGAAACAACCAGGTATAACACTAGGAAAACGAATAAAACACGTTCAATGAATCCGAAATCCAGCCGCATGGCATCACTTGTTCGAGACCAAGGATAAAGGATTCTGTTGACCTGTTCAAATCCATTATATCCGATTGGGACAAAATAAGTAGTGGCTAAGTTCCCTGCTAACATGAAGAAAATGAGCCCAATTTGAAGCAAAGTTATCCTTTGCTTCTTCGTAAATACACGATTGAAAATAATTAAATTGGCTGCACCCAGGGTTGGAAATAAAGCAGCAGAAAATGCAGAGTAGCTAGGAGTGTGATAGATGTACATGATAGACTCCTTCACATAGTCCCATTCCATACCTTCGCTCGTATATGCTTTTATCATCAGGATGAGCACGAGAGGAATGCTGAACACTAAAATGGCTTCAAGCGTATATAACACACTTTTGGAATTCATTAATATGCCAAATGAAATAAAGCATAGAAAAATAGCAGTAATCCATTGTAGTGACATATCTGGACTTAAAAATCTATTCAGTACGAAGGAATAGTTAATAAGAGTTGTTAATCCTGCTGAAAACCAGGCAACTACAAGGAGCATAAGGAGTGGAATTGTAATCCATTTCGGAGTGTACTCTTTTAGTAGTTCAGGTAATCCTTTGCCAGGGAATTTGTTGAAAAAACGGGCTATTGTATAAGTAGCCATAGAACCCGTAATGAGGGCGAGAATCATGGAAACAATTGCTCCCTTTGCTCTAGCTGCTAATAAAATTGTAGGAACGGATGCTGCAACATTTGCTATCATGTTTATCATTATTAAATAATAAAAATATCGATTCATTTCTTCATCCCTCTATTTTTCATTAGGCTTTTCTGAACGACCAGTTTGAAATATATGATTCCCTAAAGTTGTTAGTATATGTGATCAATGAAGCCGATAAATAGTGAAGTTAGCTTCCTCTTTCGAATCTTATGTTAACAAAAAACCCTTCAGGATCTGAGGGGGTTTTTTAGGTTATTAGAAATATTGACTCCCGATAGCATGGGATTATGTCAACCCGACATGTATGGAATATACATAAAATTTATTCTTTTTTGGAAAAATAAGATTGTATTCCATTATGAAAAAGAGAGTGAAAAAATGAGCTATACCATCACTTTAGAAAACAGCAATCCAAAGTTACGCGTATGATCGGACTTATTATTAGCATCATCATATTTAACATTATTGCTTTTAAAACAAATAAAAGGCTAACAGAAAATCAAATTTTTCATATTTGGGTATTTACTATCGCGTATCAAAATATCTTTGATCTATTCGCAGATTTTAAGTACCATGCTTACTGGTATTTTTCAAAACAGATAGACTGGTCAGGACTGCCTGCCCATATCCTTTTACTTCCTCCTGTTAACATGATGTTTTTAAATTGGTATCCATTTAAAGGATCATTGGGTAAACAAATACTTTATTTTATCTGTTGGACTATAAGTATATTGGTGTATGAGAGTATTACTTTGCTTCCTCAACCTTGGGGATACTTTCATTATGGATGGTGGAGTATATGGCATTCAGCAGTTGTTGACCCTATCCTTTTACTAATCTTGCTAGGATATTATAAACGAGTATGTAAAGCGGAAAAAAAGCTCATGTGTAGACAAAAATAAAGATATGGTTACTGCTTCTAACGAATCTTATATTAACTGGACATATTATGGTACACAAAAGAAAAAGACCTTTCAGCGTATGAAAAGTCTTTTTCTTTTGCTTATTTACCTGTTTCAGCAAACTCTTTGATACGTGCCCCAACCTCATCACGAACACGTTGAAATTCAGACCACTCTTTCCCAGCTGGGTCATCAAATCCCCAATGGACACGAGGTACATGTGGAGGTGTTACAGGACAATTATCTCCCGCATGACCACATAATGTAACGACTAAATCTGCGTTATTCAAAATCTTAGGATCAATCACATCAGAAGTTTGATTCGAAATATCGATTCCTACTTCCTTCATTGCCTGTACAGCATTTGGATTCAGTCCATGCGCTTCAAGTCCAGCGCTGCGTACATCCCACTCATCTCCAAGATGTTGTTTTGCCCATCCTTCTGCCATTTGACTGCGGCAAGAGTTACCTGTACATAAAAAGTAAATTGTTTTCTTTTCCATCTGTTATGTCTCCTTTAGTACGTAATGTATTAGATTTGTTGTTCCTCATGCATGAACTTATAGACGAAAGCCGCCGCAATCGCACCAAGTATAGTAGCAACAATATAAATCCAAAGATGCTCCATGTGACCTGACATGATTGCTGGCCCAATGGAACGTGCAGGATTCATAGATGCACCGCTTATCGGTCCACCAAACATGGCTTCCAGCCCAACCGTAGCTCCAATTGCAAGTCCAGCAAATGATTGAACCGCTTTTCCATGAACAGCCGATCCTAAAATAATCATCATAAGAAAAAAGGTAAGAATAAATTCAAAACCAAATGATTGAATCTCTGTTCCTCTTGGTAATGTTGCGCCTAATTTGGCAACATTTCCGAATAACAAAAGCAGTGTCATACTTGCTAATATCGCACCTAACAGCTGAACAATCACATACGATATTGCATCACGCTTGGTTGTATCTCCAAGTAGGAAAAAACCAATCGTAACAGCTGGGTTAAAATGCGCACCTGAAATATGTCCAAATGTATAAATAAGTGCAGTCACAACAAGTCCGAAGGTTAGCGCAATCCCAACATGTGTTAAACTATGTGTGATTTGATCGATCACAACAGCTCCTGTTCCAGCAAAAACTAAAAAGTATGTTCCTAAAAATTCTGCGGTTAGTTTCTTTTTCATTTTTACACACCTGTATTATATTTTTAACAGCATTCTCTACCGGAAACAGTATTAGGCTTCATATCTGCACAACAGCTTCCTTTTCCTGCTTTTCTGAAGACACAACAAAGCTCCTCTGACAACAAGTTATTTACTTCTGTATCATTTAAATCATAATAACTCCATGTACCTTTTGTTTCTTTTACAATCAAACCTGCATTTAACAAAATTTTTAGATGGTATGATAACTTAGATTGAGACATTTCAAAGATTCCAGTAAGGTCGCATACACATGTTTTTCCTCTTTGACAAAGCTCATACATAATTTCCAAACGCTTTTGATCAGCCAACGCTTTAAATTTTTTCTCATACTGCTCAAACTGTTGCTTCATTACAACCATAGAGTTATCTCCCTTCATCAATTTTTTTTGATGTTTACAGTATACGTATTTCTTATTACATCATGCAAATATTAAATCAATTTTTTTTGATTTATATTAAAAACTTCCGATAATACTTGATTATACTAACTAAAAAACCCTACAGATAAGCGGTCTGAATGGATATTATTAGTTTCCTAAATACATTGAATTCCGATAATGATGAGTTATGTTAACTAGATTTGTATAGGATATACATTCATTGCTTCTTAAAAGTATTAAAAATAGGAAAATAGGATAGGATGAATAACTAGATGAGATAGACAAACGTGCGGATTAAATCATTTGGGAAAGGGGGGAACTCCTAGACAATGGAGAAAGCAAAAATTAGTGTCATTCAACTATTTTTCCTAATGTTTATGTTTGAGATGGGGACTGCATTGGTTATACCTTATAGAATAGATGCCAAAAAGGACGCCTGGCTGGCCATTCTTTTAGGAATGTGCGTGGGATTTATCCCATTTTTCATTTATTCCTTTTTATTTCGTCAATATTCAAATCTACCACTTACCGGATATGCCAAAAAAGTATTTGGTAAATACCTGGGGTGGATCATTGGCCTGTTATGCATTATCTCCTTTTTGTATGAAACTGCCCATCAGATTCGTAGTTTCGGGGAGTTGCTGCTTTCATGGACCCTGACCGAAACACCGTTATTAGCAATCATTATCTTATTTGTTCTTCCCATTTGTTATGTACTTTATCTAGGTATTGAAGTATTAGGGAGAACAGCAGAAGTCTTCATTGTCTTTCTGCTCTTTATGGGCTTCACAGGAAATTTTCTTGTTTTTCTTTCAGGTAATTTCGATATCCATAATTTGCAGCCGTTTCTGGAAAATGGATGGAAACCAATCGTAACGACAGCTCTTCTGGAGACTAGCCATTTTCCTTTTGGTCAAATGGCTGTCTTTCTAATGGTACTTCCTTATTTAAATCAACCTGGATTATATAAAAAAGTATGGTTGTCTGCTTTAATTTCAAGTGGGCTCGCCTTAAGTTATACAATAAGTTTAAATATAGCTGTTCTTGGTGTTGAAAAAGTGGAGAGATCAACTTTTCCTTTGTTAGCAACCATCGGAAAAGTAAACCTTTTCGAGTTTATCCAACGACTCGATGCTATTGTTGTTTTTACTATGTTGATTACGGTATTTTTCAAGGCATCCATCTTTTTTTATTGTTCCCTAATTGGAATCGTAGACTTGTTCAAGCTAAAAAATCATCAACAGATTATTTTACCAATTGGTTGTATTCTTATCTTTTGGTCAATAATTTTGTCCTCCAATTATGCAGAACACATAGAGGAAGGTGATTATTCTATATGTAAGGAGGGCATCCCCTGCTTGTTAGTGGTTGTTTATAGGGGAACAAGAACAAGAAGTGCTGATTGCGAAAACAATTGGCTGCAGTCGTTTTGTCTTCAATCGCTTCCTTTCTTTGTGGAACGAGACATATCAAGCAACAGGAAAAGGCTTATCCTATAGTGCTTGCTCTTCTCAACTTACACAACTGAAACAAGAATTCACTTGGTTACAAGAGGTTGATTCACATTCTCTGCAATCATCCTTGAAACATCTTGCAGACTCCTTTGACCGTTTCTTTCAGAAACAAAATGAAGCCCCACGTTTTAAAAGTAAGAAAAATAAGGTGCAATCTTACACGACAAATATTGAAAAGAAGAATCAGCTTCCTGAAGTAAGTATTGCAGGCAATCGTATGAAATTGCCGAAGTTAGGTTGGATTCGTTTTGCAAACAGTCGTGAGGTGCAAGGGCGTATCCTGAAAGCTACTGTCAGACAAACTCCTTCTGGCAAGTACTTTGTATCTTTATTAGTTGAAACAGAAGTGCAGGAACTGTCTAAAACTCATTCCAGTGTAGGAATTGATGTGGGTTTAAAAAACTTTGCCATCCTTTCCAATGGTGAAGTGTTTACCAATCCAAAATGGTTTCGCACATTAGAGGAGAAGTTGGCTCATGCACAGCGCATTCTGTCCAGACGTAAGAAAGGTTCTTCCAATTGGAATAAACAACGTATCAAGGTAGCATGCATTCATGAACGGATTGCTCATGCGAGAAAGGACTACTTGGACAAAATTTCAACGCACATCATCAAAAACCACGATGTCATAGCGATTGAAGATTTACAGGTAGCGAACATGCTCAAAAACGGTAATCTTGCAAAAGCAATTAGTGAAGTATCCTGGTCGCAATTTCGCAGGATGCTGGAATACAAAGCAAAGTGGTATGGAAAGCAAGTCATAGCTGTGAATCCACATTGTACGTCACAAACATGCAATGTATGCGGTCATACAGCGAAAGAGAACCGCAAAACACAAGCCTCATTCAAGTGTGTATCTTGCGGTCATGAAGACAACGCTGACATCAATGCTTCCAAAAATATAAAGGACCTAGCAATCGCAAACTGATTCACTTTGCAGGAGACTTGCTACAAAGTCGTTTGGACTGCCAACCGTCGGAATGACGGGCGTAGCCTAATAAATTAGAAGCCGAAAGGCTTCTGTACTTAGGAATCCCCCATGTTCAACGAACGTAGTGAGTAACTGGGGGTGATTCAATGTCTCTTCTTAGCTTTTGTTAGATTCTAAGCTTTGTTGAAGAGTTGGATCGCTAGAGTTTAACACATCTGTTTCTTGCTTTTTTAAAGTAAAATATGCATCTAAAGCTCTTCTTCCAATATTCTTGTTAATTCGGCTATTTTCATCTACCCACGGGACAACAACAGAAAAAGCAATTTCTGGATTATCCAAAGGCGCATATCCGACAAGAGTTAGGTTATAAGTAGGCAGTGGTGTCCCGCCTTTTCCGCCTTTTCTCCAAGCCATATTAGGACCATCATAGAATGTTTGTGCAGTTCCAGTCTTTCCTGCTGGATTATATGGGTCTCCAGCAAACACATTGTTAGCTGTTCCTCCTGAATCTTGCATAACCTCCCGGAATCCTTCCTGTACGCGTTTGATATAGTCATCTTTCATGTCAATACGATTCAATACAGTTGGTTCACTAGATTGTATAACTTTTGCAGCCTCATCCGGCTCGGATGGCGCTTTTCGTATTTCTTTCAAGATTTCTGGCTTGATACGGTATCCGCCGTTAGCAATGGTAGAAACATATTGGGCTAACTGTAGCGGCGTATATAAATCGTATTGCCCAATTGCGAAGTCTAATAGAAATCCTGGTTTGTCCGTAGTTCCTTTTAGGCCAGCTGATTCGTTTGGTAAATCAATCCCCGTAGGAACTCCCAGACCGAATTGACTGAAGTAATAACGCATCGTATCAAATGTCTTTTGTTTTACATCTAAAGGCGCACCTTCAACATAATTCACACCAGCAATCTTCATTGCAGTTTTAAACATGTACACATTGGATGACTTTTTCAGAGCTGTCAAATCATTAATAGGGCCCATGTTCTCATAGGATTTTTTGAGGGGAGTACCTTTTATTTTGACTGGTGCATCGACTTGTACTTCTCCAGGTTGGATAGCCCCTGTTTGGAAACCCGTTAGCAAGGTAGCACCCTTAACAACTGACCCCATCGCATAAGAGCTGGTCATTGCTCCTAAAGCAAAGTCCTGTACTTCTTGGGTTCCATGATTGTCGACAATTTGTTTCCCGACTATTGACAAAACTTCTCCGCTTTTTGGATTCATCATAACAATAAAAGCCCGATCTAACATTGGGGATTTTCCTGTTGCACGCTCTTTTTTTAGTTCATCTTCTACAATTTGCTCTACTTGCTTTTGGAGCTCTATATCAATTGTAAGACTGATATCATCTCCTCTTTGTCCTTTAGAAATAATATCCTGTAGTAAAATTTTCCCTTTACCATCCGTAATGTTTTTTACTTGGGTTTTTGTACCTTGGAGTACATCCTCATATTCCTGCTCAATATAGCTTTTTCCAACTCGATCGTTACGGTCATAACCGCGGGAAAGATAGTAATCTAGATTCTCCTGAGGTAAACCCTGATCGCTTTTTGTTACACTGCCTAAAATGGATTGAAAGGTATTCCCATTTGGGTAGTTGCGATCCCAGTCCAACGTTGTATCTACACCTGGAAGCTGATCTAAGTTCTCGCTAACCAATGCATACTCTTTATCGGTTACACCTTGATTTTTAATGATTTGAGGTGTCATTGCATATCCGCTGTTCATTTGACGTTTAATGGCCAGAACCTTTAAATCCCCAGGGTTTAGTTCATTCAATTCTTGTTCTGTAATTCGTGCAAGTTGACGACTATATAGTTCTTTATCATCAATCTTTTGCTTTTTGTATAGCTGGAGGTCTTCGCTTGTAATTTTTTCCTTCGCACGTTCAGGATTCAATTGTATCCAAAAATCCTTTTTATCCCGCTCTGTAATTTTATCAGTCGGCATGTCAATGAGTTTTGCTAGCTTTTTTGCAAGTTCTAAGCGTTCTTTATCCGTAGAATTCTTTGTTCTCGTATATGTAATGGCGCGTAAAGGCACATTATTTACGATAACTCGATTATAGCGATCATATATGAGACCACGCGGAACAGAGACATTCGCCACTGAATCAGTTGTTTGTTTTGCTTCTTTTCTATAATCACTTCCGTACACAATCTGTACGAATGCTAAACGGACAATGAGTATAGAAAACAGCAAAAACACAGAGAAAAATAACATATTTAATCGAAATGGTACTTGAATCTTTTTTGCTTCTTTCTTATTGTTTGTCTTCATAATGTGTCCTTCCTTTACTCTACTAAACAAGCGCAGGGAAGCGTCTAGTATAAGATGGCATCCCACTATTAATCTTGTGAAACGTGGTACAGCTAAGGGTTCTGGTGCAAGAAATCTAGTAAACTTGGACATACTGATACTAGTACTCTAAAAAAAGGGCGTGATCACAGTCGATAAGAATCCAGCGTATTCTGTAGCGATTCAAGAATTACAAGAAGAAAAAAGCATGCCTTCTGGCACACAAATAAGACAACAGAAGTACCTAAATCATATCATTGAGCAAGATCATCGCTTTATAAAGAAGCGAGTTCATTCTATGCTAGGATTGAAATCGTTTCGAACTGCCAAAAAGATATTGAGTGGTATGGAAGCGATGCATATGCTTCGAAAGAAGCAAGTTTTCTTACGGGAGAAGTCTGTCAAAAACCAGAAAGAATTGATACATCAGTTGTTTGGACTTACAGCATAAGGTAGGATTCCGAAAGAAGTCTACTTATTTTTTCAAACTTTCATTGTATTTGCACCAGAACCCCTTTAGAGAATAAGCAATACAAATGACAGATTGTTAACGGTCCATGTCATGATTTGACATGTCAATATATAAAAAAAACGCTCCTCGTCTAACCCGTTTTTGTTAAACGAAGAACAGTTTTTCACCTTTTCTTAGGTCACATATTGGGAACTGAAACGTCTTTGTCCCTATTCTACAATCAATTTCCCCGTCATATTGGCATGACCCGAACCACACATAACAGAGCAATGGTATTCATACGTACCTGCTTTATCAGCGGTAAATGTAGCACTTCCATTTCCTTGAATGTCTACATTGAAAGCCGGAATCGCAAAACCATGGCCTCCGTCATCGCTAGTGAGGGTAATTTTTACTGTATCACCTTTTTTGACATGGATTTCTTTCTTGTCATATTCGAAATCTTTTGCCATTACTTTTATGTCAACTACATTTGCAGAAGACGAAGTGCTAGCACTGCTTTCAGAATTTGCTGTTGATTGCGTTGTTTGATTTGCAGATGCAGCAGACTCCTTTGTTTGCTTCGTACTACTTCCACATGCACTCAGCATGACTACCATCAATACAGATACGGCCAATAAAACCGACCATTTTTTTACGATCATACAATCCACCTCAAAGTTAAGTTTTGAAAGCTGTTAGAGTACATCATACAAGGAATTGACCACCGCATTCATATTCCTCCCTAACCCTACTGCACTTATCCCAAATCATCACTTACTACTCCAAACAAAACTTGTAATGTACGGGATTTCATGCATGTGTGACCCCTTTCGCATTGTAGTTACTTTCAATGCAAATTCTAAATCCCCTAGATTAAAATACGATGAAAAAAGGATTAACTTTCCATGAAGGGATACCGTCACATGCCCACATTTAGAAACAGATGGAAGATCTAAACAGGCAACAAAATATTTGATATATGTTTTCCATCTCATTTCCTAACAAAACTAAAAAGACGACACTGAACCACCCTGCGCGTAAAATTCTGTGCAAATTTCTGTATTTCCTATAATACCTAGTGTTATAATATGATTACATCCCGCAATAGAGTCTCCCTTGGTATCAATGGTATCAATATTGCCGGGATGAACAAAACCTAACTGTTGAGGGGAGGCTATCCATTTCATTCTGGATAGCTTTTTCCTTTGTTGAATAATTCTAGGCAAAAAGTACATAATAAGAGTGTATCCAGTAGCTGGAAGTGCTGGTGCATTTCAATGACTTGACATTAGCATGCTGTGAAGTATGCCAAAACCAACTTTCTAAGGAAGGCTATACATTAACCGGTGTATGGCTTTTTCCTTTTAGAATAATACTGAATAAATAGAGCATAATGGGGTAGCGCCAAATACTCCCCACCTATGAATGTGGTGCGTAGTATTTGACGCATACCTTTCTTTTTCATTTGGCATATCTTCTTCAGAATTATATGTCGCTACTTTATGAATGGAAGGTCACCTGAAAAGGTAACTTTTCATTTTATTTCTTTATTATACATCGTTCAGAAAGTCACTAGTTTCTGAACACATCCATTTCAGTCTTAGTTTCGTAGATTTTTCCCTATAAATATGTCCAAAAGCTCTGTTCATAAATCTATGTTCAGATAATACCTGGGATTTAAGTTAAGTTACAACGTTAGGTAGATACCAAAAAGTTATTTGATCGTATTACTATATTAATATGTTCGTAACATTAATGCATTATGATAAGAGGGTGAAAAAGAGAAGGGGAATCATGAAATGAATATTGAAAAATTTAATGATAGCGCAGACCTGTTAAAAGTAGTTGCCCATCCTGTAAGACTTGCACTTGTAAAATTCATGATCGAAAACGGTCCGCTAAATGTAACTTCTCTTTACGAGGAGTTCGGAATGCCGCAAAGTACAGTTAGCCAACATCTATCGAAATTGAAGTCTGTCAAGGTTATTTCAGGAACACGCAAAGGCTTAGAAATTTATTATGAGGTAAAGGACAAGCGAGTGGAAACGATCCTTGATGCGGTAATCAGTGCCTAATTATTAGCTATTGGTGCATACATTCATCAGAGGCGAGTCGCTGCGGCGGTTCGCTTTTTATATGCTTAAAACCTTCCTAATCTAATTATGAGTTGAAATCTCCATTTCAGGTAATTGCAGCTGTACGTTTATTACGGTTATTTCTGGAAAGGACCCCTTTTACATATAGCAAAGATTATGAAGAATTGTACGTAATTCCCCCCTTAAAAATGAGGTTCCTTACGAATGTATATAAATGGTCGACGCAAGGGAGTGGGAGCGATGAGAATTTCTTTACCCGATTTGATCGTCATCTTTTCGGGTTTTATCTATGGTATTTATGAATGATTTATAGATGACACATATGTGTATATCAAAAAAATCGTAGGAATATTATCCTTGATTTTATCTATGTGGATACTTATCTCATGTATAACGTCTAAAAAAGACAAAACTGAACACTAGCGGCATGCTTATGTAGGAGATAAATTTTATGAAAAGGGAAGATTGGACTTGAAGGAATTTATTGTTTGCTATACTTTGGATAATGAGATTAAAAAGGAAACAATCATAAAAGGGTTAGATGTAAACAAAGAGGAGATTGTACAAGAAGTATTAGAAAGGATGGAACACAGCCCATTTTGTATTGTGGAAAATCGGGAAGAAAATTCTATTATAGACTCCTCTTTGGTACGCTATGTACGCGTTATAAAAGAGAAAGTATTAGTTCAAATATAACGTCTATAATTTAACATATAGTAAGTTAACAAAAGGAGATTACTTAACATAGTTCTTCTTCATCAGTAGATTACACATAGGAGAGAGGCATCATGTCAGAAACGTATGGTTCTCGTGAAGAACGAAAACAACTAGAGCGAAGAATCAAGGAAGGAATATATCTGTCTCGTGAGGAACGAAAACAAGTAGAGAAAAACAAACAAACACAATT
>NZ_JASATP010000052.1:0-40657 GCF_038440375.1 Bacillus sp. OTU530 | reverse complement strand
TGATAATTATATGCTGGGGGACACTACAAAAATCTCGCATCTTATTTTTAAAGCAATGATGCAAACATTTGGAACAGACACATCCAGATTCCAACAACCAAGTAGTGTATACACACTGAATAATGAACTGTACATTACTGGAGTGAATCCTGACGTTGTACCACCAGCACCGCCAGCGGCACCACCAGCGGCAGCGCCACCGGCAGCAGCACCACCGGCAGCAGCACCACCAGGAGTTCAAAGTCCGGGACAAAACAATAAGAAAGGAAATAATAAGGATAAAAAGGATAAAGATAAAGGTAAAAAAGATAGAGGCAAGCATGGCTAGGATAAGTAAGGGAAAAAGATAATTGAGTCATGAAGTTTTTATAAGCTCTTGAACTCATCTTGTCATAGTTGATACTACAATCAACTATGGAAAGAACTTTCATGTTTTAACATGATATACTTATCATTATAAAAATCACCATCTATTTCAACATCAAAAAATGAATTATTACATTGATTTATTTAGCTTGTGGACAGGAGCTCTCTGTCTACAAGCTTTTTTGTATCATCCAAATATAATTGCATTTTGGCATTGAGACCTCTAAAAGAGATTGTAGAAGATACAGATCATGATGGAAACGAAAAAGCCCCAAAGTATATCTCTACTTAGGGGGACGTTGTTCATAAGGAAGATATGGAACTTTCTTAGATGTATATGTAATTACATCAGAAGAATAGATTTCAATTTTTAATTTGTTTTCTAACATTTTTGCAAGAATGAGTATCGGTTGATTATATTCATTTTTAAAGATTAAATCAGGCCCATTCCAACTAACGGTAGCATCCCGCTTTGGTGGAACGTATGAAACCTCCCTACTGTGTGAATAGCGATGAACAACTTTTAAACCTGCATTATCAACTGCATTAAAAAGGGTAGACGATACTTGACAAATTCCACCGCCAAGATCTTCTGAAAGTTCCCCTTTCACGATTACAGTAGCAGGCATATATCCTTTTCCTGCTGTTCTTTCTCCAACCACTGTATTAAAGGAAAATAGTTCACCTGGAAACAGAACATAATTACTAATGGCTTTTGCTGCAAGATAAATATTATTGCTTCTTTCTTTATTATTGGAATTAAAGAATGTTACATATTCCCCAATTTTTTCACCTCTAATATTTCCGAGTAATTCACTGTCGACTCTTGGATAAATGGCTAGTAAGGGGACTTCTAATTTAGAGGAACCATTATTAAAATAATAAGAAAAAATTTTTTCCGTAAAAACTTGGCGGTTTAAACGGTAACCAACTTGTTCCGGTATAATATTCCCGTTCTTATCTATAGTTGCATTTTTAGGATTTTTAGTAACATGCTGGTCTATTTCATCCATAAATTTTTTAAGCTTTTCTGTATCCATGATGGGTAATACAGGTAAGTTCATTGAAAAATCAGTACGGTTGACAACTGAGATGGGATAACCATTGTTAGTGATTGATAAGCTTTCTGGCATATTTACTTGTTGAGATAAAATTATTAGCCCAAGCATCCAGCTGAAATTCATATGCTTAAAACCTCCCTAATCTAATTATGAGTTGAAATCTTCATTTCATGTAATTGTAGCTGCACTTTTATTACGGTTATTTCTGGAAAGGAATCCTTTTATAGAAAAAGTTGTGAAGAATTTCACTTAATTACGCCCTTAAAAATGAGGTTCCTTGCGAATACATGTAAGTGGTCGGTACAAGGGAGTGAGAGAAATGAGAATTTCTATACCCGATTTTATAGTCATCTTTTCGGGTTTTATCTATGGTATTTATGAAATATTTATAGATGACACACATGTCTATATCACAAAAATAGTAGGAATGCTGTCCTTAATTTTATCATTATGGGTACTTGTTTCATGTATAGAGTCTAGAAAAGACAAAACAGAATACTAATTGCATATTTAATATGATATGTGAATTTTACGAAAAAGGAAGATTCTTCTGCTGAGGATAGAAAGTGTGGAATTGTTTAGTATATAAGGAATGATGTTTATAGTAAGAATACAAAAAAACATGTAAGAAACGAGGTGGATACCATAGATTTCTTACATGTGTATAATATTTTACATTGTATGGTCATATTTAGATAACGCAGGGATCCGTTTTGTGAGGCGGTTATATATACGAAATACAAATTGTGCAAAAGGCTCTATTCTACCTGAAAGATAAAGGATGCTGGCGCTCGTTCCCCATGAGAGAACTGCAGCTCCTATAATATCTGCCGGATAATGAACGCCTACATATATACGGGAAACTCCAACAAGAACCGCCCAAATACATGCAATATATTTCCAGGCATCTTTGCGCAGCAGCAGCATACTCGCAATTGTAAAGACAAGGATACCGTGATCGCTTACGAATGAAGAATCCTTAGAATGGGATACCAATTGATGTACGTGATGCATGACAAATGGACGGGCATGATAATAAAAATGGTGCAGCAAAACATTCAAAAATAAGGCAAGTATCATAGATAAAACTGTATATAACGCCGTATATTGTTTTGCCATTGCAGTTTTTCGATTCCCACTGCTAAACCATAGAATGATCATGAATAGGACGGCAACAAAAGGTGCACTATTCGTAATACATATCATCGTTTTATCAAGAAGTGCTGAGTGTCCGGCCCATCCATTAATCCATTGAAACGCTGTGTAATTCATGAATCTCTCTCCTTACCTTGATACATATGTTTTCTAAAGAATTGACAGGTTAGCATTTGAGCTATACTATTTCTTCTTTCTTTTAATAGCCATCAATATAAAATAAATGATTGTAACTGCTATTGCTGCTATTGTAATTGGTTGAACGTACGGCTTTGCTAGTGTATTGATGTTTTCCCAGTTTTCTGCAAGTTGTTGTCCCAAATAGATAAATAACACAGACCATGGGAGAATCGCTAATGTTGTATATAATGTAAATGTTCGGAGGGACATGTTAGAAATCCCTGCTGGAATTGAAATAGCATGTCTCACAATAGGAATGAAGCGTGCCGTAAAAATAACTCCTATTCCATACTTTTGAAACCACATTTCTGCTGTCTCAATCTGATTATCCTTTATAAACAGGAATTTTCCGTACTTTCGCAAAAATGGTCTTCCACCAAACTTTCCAATCCAATACAAAAATAATTGTGCGATGAGCCCGCCAATGGTGCCCGCTATAACCGCACCTAAGAAAGTAACTTTTCCTTGTGAAACGAGATATCCAGCGTAAGCCAGTACAATTTCGCTAGGTATTATTTCTACCATTAATCCTAGAGCAATACCTATATAGCCCAGGCTCATTAATGCGAATAGGATAAGACGAATAAACTCACTCATATAAAATCCCCTTGTTGCTATACGTGATGGGTATTACGAATGCAGTAATACAATAAGATGCATATTATCTTTTCTGTAGTTAGGAATATACAAAGAGACACGACTAAAGATTCATGATAAACTGCTTTTATGAAAATTTGATGAGAATCCGATGAAAATATAAAAGAAGTATGTGAAATCGTTGATTTTTCGGGAATATATTTCTAGAAAAGGTGTATAGTACGTGGAATCCCTCCTTTTAGGAGGGATTCCACGTACTATTTTCAAAAAAGGGGAAGGTGTAATTGAAAAGAGTTCTATCAGCTTTAGACAGCTTGTCCTAATTATTTAAGCCTTCGCTGCTTTTAATTGTTCCAATTAACAGACGACCGTTTTTCATTTTTATTTATTTGCTCCTTTTAAGGTACTAAGCGAATTGTTCAGTGCAGATTTGTAATGGCTGGCATCAGGATTTCCTGAACGAACTGCCGCTAATACAACGTCAATCGTTCCATCAATTTTGGTCCATGTTTTGCCATCTATTTTTCTAAGCTTAGGCTCCGATGTGTCCCATTCATGTTCCAAATTGTCAGCTCTTTTTTTCGCTGAAGCAAAGTCATTTGTGTTTACATCATTTAGCATGTTATTTTCAATTTTAACAAAATCTGTTAATTGACCAGATAATGTAGCTTGTGGAGAAGTGGTTTGCGATGCTGTATCATTGCTTAACCGAACATAACCGCCTATACCAACAACTAAGAAAATACACAGTACCACAACTGTTTGCATAAAAACATTTTTCTTGCTTCCATTGGCTTGGTTTGTCTCTGCTGTTTCATTCTTTGCGGTTATATCAATTTTTGTAACGGCAAGAAAAACGATAATCGCTAAAATAGCTATAAGGAAAATTACACTAGTAATTGTTGTCCCCAAGCCTAACCCGCCATTCATTTTTGATTGGGATAGGTAATCTCCTAAGGATGCTCCGAGTGGACGAGTCAGAATATACGCAACCCAAAAAGCTAATATCCTATCAAGTTTCAAAAGCCTCCATACCAGAGATACGCAAGCTATTATAATCACGACTGTTATTCCTGTGCGAAGATAACCAAGACCGAGTTGTTCGGAATATAAATCGCCAACTGCTGTTCCAAGTGCAAATGTGAAAAGAATGGTAAGCCAATAGAAAATTTCTCTTTTTCTTGTATAAATGGAGTGTATCGAGAGTGTTTTTTCACTCAGATACCAAAAAAGAAAAGTTAACCCTAGCAGCACGGAGAAAACTATTGTACTAAGTTCAAGAGGTACTCCCATTGCGTCTGTCAAATTATCGGTTACCAATGTTCCAAATACGCTTATAAGTACAACTGTTATCCAATAAATTCCTGGAACATATCTAGTTGCTCTGAATTGAAAATACAATACAATGAAAAACGCTACTCCCATAATGATTGTAGTTAGAGTTAAACCAAATCCAAGGTTGAAATTTAAAAAGTCAGCAAATGTTTCACCAACAGTTGTACATAAAACTTTGATGATCCAGAAGAAAATAGTAACTTCTGGTACTTTGCTAAGTAAAATTTTCATTTCATTTTGTTTTGTTTCCATATATTACTTCCTTTCAATACTTTATATTGGGATTGAAATAAGATGAAATACATTCACAATAATGAAGAAGCTGTCATAGTCAGTACCTTAGTATCCAGAAAAAGACAGTAATTTCTGAAACCTTATTCAACATCTGTCAAACCTTCTTAATTATTGTCCTAAATTTGTTCAGAATGCTCTATTGATAAATTTCACTCTCCTTTTCAATGAATAGGTAGTTATTTAATCGCTAAATTGTTCACTAAAACAAGTCTTTTATAAAGACGGCCTTTTAACTGTAATTTATTAGTATTAAGAAATCATGAAAATATATTAAATTTTATTAAAGGTTATTTGGAAAGGTAGCCTTTCATATTGTTTCTTTATATTGTTCAGAAAGTTACTATTTTCTGAACACAGAAATATAACAAGTAGTTTAAAGGTTTTTTAGATTAATTTGTGTTCAGTTTTCCTCCTGACGCCCTTAACGTTGTTGATCCGCGTTTTGTTGGCGGGACCCCTTCTGGTTTGTTCGTCCATTCTTCAACAAAGGAAACCGACTAAGAAATCGAGAAATATGAGGTAAAAACGGACTTCTGATAACGTTAATTATGTGAACACGAATACTCTCCAGATCGCTTAGCTGGAGAGTATTTTTGTATAATCCTAGATACATTTAATTCCGATAATTAGGGATTATGTCAATCTGACATGTATATAATATACATTGTAAAAACTACATAACTGTAATGTTTTTTTATAACTATCTTAAATATTATATTTTACAATGAATGAAGTCTTTCTTTGAGAAAGGAGTACAGAATGGAAGAGGCAGTTAAAGAAAATACGAAAAAAAATTCACCTTGGGAAGTATTACAAACTGCTACACGTTTAGGAATTACTTCTTTTGGAGGACCGATTGCTCATTTAGGATATTTTCGAGAAGAATACGTAAATAGACGAAAATGGATAGATGAGAAGAAATATGCAGACTTAGTAGCACTATGTCAATTCTTACCTGGGCCAGCAAGTAGTCAAGTTGGAATTGCTATTGGATTTATGAGAGCCGGCTATTTAGGAGCTCTTGCAGCATGGATTGGTTTTACATTACCTTCTGTAATTGCACTTATTATATTTGCTTATTTTGTCAAAGGAAGTTCCTTTACGGAAACAGGATGGCTTCATGGATTACTGGTAGTTGCGGTAGCTGTAGTTGCTCAAGCGGTTTGGGGAATGGCTAAAAACTTAGCTGCAGATCGTCCCCGTGGTACCATAGCCATAATAGCTACCATCATTACTTTACTCGTACCCAATGCTATAGGACAGGTGGGGACAATTATTGGTGCTGGAGTGATTGGATGGTTATTATTCCGAGAGCATTCTGATACAAAAATAGAGACCAAGTTTACATTTTCCTCTGCTCAAAAAAGAGGAATGGGACTACTCATATTATTTTTCATCCTGTTATTCGGGCTCCCAATTTTGCGACAAATTGTGGATTGGAAAATACTTGCTTTACTAGATAGTTTTTATCGTTCTGGTGCACTTGTATTTGGTGGTGGGCATGTTGTATTGCCTTTATTACAATCAGAAGTTGTGCCAACAGGATGGGTAACGCAAGAAGAGTTCTTATCTGGTTACGGTGCTGCACAAGCTGTACCTGGTCCTCTTTTCACTTTCGCTTCCTATTTGGGTATGGTAGCTAATGGATGGAGTGGAGCTATTATTGCAACAATAGGAATTTTCCTTCCGGCTTTTTTACTTATTATTGGGGCATTACCTTTTTGGGATTGGTTGCGTCATCATCCAAGTTTCGCAGCAGCATTAAGGGGTATAAATGCTGCAGTAGTAGGTATTTTATTAGCAGCTCTCTACGATCCTGTATGGACAAAAGCAATTCATACATCTTTGGATTTTGTGCTTGTACTAATTTCATTTAGCCTTCTTGTTCTTTGGAAGTTTCCACCTTGGATTGTAGTTATTGTAGGAGCGGTAGGAGGATATGTCTTTTCATATTTCTGATTTAGCTCCCGATAACATACGATTATGTTAATACACTCCCTCCAGAGTACTTAACTGGAGGGTATTTTTTATAGGTTTCTAGATACATTGACTGCCGATAATGACGGGTTATGTTAACTGGACTTGTATACGGTATTCATAAAAAAACGCCTAAATAAAATATGTGTTTCGCTACGCAAAATCGTGCATTCCTCCCCGACTTACTCATGGGGCTACGCCCTTCACATTCCTTGAAGTCGGGGTATCCTGCACGAAAAATCTGATGAAAGGGATGTAGTATCTAATCCTTTCCTTGTTTTCCTATTAATCGCGTCACAACAAGCATCGTGCCCGGCAATGAATGGGTTTTTCGATACGCCAAATATTTTCCGCCCCATATCGGCTTATATTTTTCTTTAAAATACCGTAAGCCGCTAAAACTGTACATATAACGTACGTTATTAAAAATTGCGGCTGCCACGCGTTCGGACCAAAAAGAATGAGGGGAAATCCCTACATTCGAAAGGGGAGCCATTCCAATATTGAAATATTGATAGCCTTCTTGCTTAGCCCATTCAAACAGATGCAGCAGCATAGCATCCATAATTCCATTGGGAGCCTCTGGACTGTACCGCATTAAATCAATCGAGATTTCATTGGGCTGGTAGACCGGCATAAGAGTCGTAAAAGCAATAATACGACCATTTTCATCTGCAATCGTGGCGACTGGCGCACGATTGATATAATCCAAATCGAAGTAGCCGAGTGAAAAGCCTTTTTCTTTTTTCCCATCCAGCCAAGCGTCTGATACTCGTTTTAACTGTGTATACAATTCATTTGTAATAGGGGAGGGGATTATAGAAAATACATAGCCTTCCCGTTCAAATCTATGCATAGTTGCACGAAGGCCCGCACGTTTTTTGCCTGAAAGGGTAAACGTACTGACATCCACAACAGCTTCTTCTCCGAGTTTAAAGAAGTTGTAACCAAAGTCATGATACAGTCCCATCCATTTACTTTCAATTTGATAGAAAATACAAGTATATCCAAACTTGTCTGCTTCATGAAGAAACTCTGTAATCACCTTTGAAAAGGATAAAGGGTTGCCGCTTGGATCTCCCAATACAACGAGGCGGTTGCCTGAACGGGCAAATTGAATCAGCGCTTCGCCATCGCTGCTAAAGAAAAAGCGTTTATCCCCAAGAAACCCAAGATGACTTAGTACATTTCCACCATGCTTCTCTAAAAAGAGCTGTAAACCGGCAGCAGAAGCTGGCTGACCCATCATTTTCGTTTGTGAGCGATTGAATAATATCGCTCCTATAAGTAAAAAGACGGGAACAAAGACCGCTGTTACGAGTGTACTTCTATATACTTGTACAGCTGTTCGTACAACGTAATGCGGTTTGAATATGTTTTTCGTTTCTGATAGCCACGTACCGAATGAGTGGTACGCATATAAAATAATAAGCAAAACGATAGCAACTTTTCCTGCATCAACCAGTGTAAGCTCCGTCCGTTCTCGTACAAATCGTTTTCGCAGTGTGTAAAATACAGCAAGAATGATGAGTAGCAGTGACGTTTCTTCTAAATCGATTCCCTTTAGAGCATTGAATACCGCTCCACCGATAAGAGCAATCGATATCATGTAATAGGCTCGTTTCGTTTGATGATATACACCTTTTGATAACAGGATAAGAAGCACCCCGAACGAAAGGGACAAACTGAATGAAACCTGTACGAGCTGTTTTGGTACAAGAATGCGCAGTGCATGCGCCCGGTCAGACTCTGTAGGAAATAAAACGGATAAAATGATTATGCATCCGGTCAAGGCTGACAGCGCTGCTAAAGCCCATGAGCTTAACTTAGAGAAGAAGTTCCGCTGCAGTACCCATAGGACGCCCGTTGTCTCCAAGGCTGGCGCAATAAACGGCTTATCCGCCACCTTCTTCAATGTTGTGCCAGTCATCTCGAATGCTGCAAACGCAAGTCCCAACCCGAACGGGAAGATGTAGTATACAAGGCGATATAGTAGAATGACGGATAGGGCTGTTTCTGCACCTACTCCATATTGCTTTATTCCCATTAGAAAAATAAGATCGAAGGAACCGAGCCCGCCAGGTATAAGGCTGAGGCTGCCGGCGATGGCAGATATAATGTACACACCTAAAGCTTGTCTGAATCCTATGTCCACGCCTAGTAAGGAAAGGATAACGTAAAGAGCAATACCGGCTGATAACCATTCTACAAGCGATGCGAGAGAGTATAGAACCGCAGGACCTTCCTCCCCTGTAAGCGCCTTTCCTTTCTTGTGCCGCAGCTTCGATGTTCCGATGTATACAGGACCAAGAAAGGCGAAAATAATTAATGCAGGCCAAAGCCATGGCTTCTCTTGTAATACAAAACTGGTGTCTAACACACCAATTAACCCTAAGAAGGATAGAAAAGACAGTCCGGTAATAAATGCGGTCGTCATCCATGCGATGTTTTTAATCAGATGCCCATTATCTTGCACGTATGGGCGATAAAGCATTGCGCGCAAGCCAGCCCCTACAAGACCGCCAAAGCCGAAAATACTGTTAAATGAGTTGGCAATCCATGATATACGAAATATTTTTCGCACAGGTATATCTGCCTTCATAGAGCGCAGCATGAGAAAATCATAAAAGAACATCGTGGAGACGGCTAGTGCACCTACTGTTACCGCTAAAAAGAAGCCGCCTGTAGGAATGTGCTTAATGACTTGTACTGCATTACGAACAGATAACGCTGCCAGTTCCTTTCGAGCCTGAACAGCTACAATGACAAGTACAAGCAGGGGAAACCAAAGCTTTCCGATGCGTAAAATCCGTTCCCATGTGATTGGCATATAATCATCTACTTTCAATAAGAGTAAAATATTATGTTTACCCGTGGTATTAGTATATGTACAAGTATAAAAACAAGCATGGCTTTATAGCCACATCCCTAGTTAAATAAATCGTGCTATACAAAGCAGAAAACATTATAATAATCCTTGTTTGTGTTTATCAGTAACAGGGGGATAAAGATGTCAACTATCCACCACTTAGTACGCTTGAAGTGGGGGCTTGCGAGTGACCAGCAGTA
This sequence comes from Bacillus sp. OTU530, assembly GCF_038440375.1. NCBI lineage: Bacteria > Bacillati > Bacillota > Bacilli > Caryophanales > Bacillaceae > Bacillus > Bacillus sp. OTU530. The sequence continues at coordinate 30,623 of NZ_JASATP010000052.1, read as the reverse complement.
AGCAGTACTGACGGTCTAAGACCTCCTACCTTGGAGTGTCCTCTGCATCATGGGCGTGTTGACGATCGCCCTACTACAAGAGACATGGTCAAGTAGCAACCGTTATACACGGCATTTCCTAGTAGCAGTACTCAAATTTCCACACGTACTAGGCAGACGAGTTACGTCTAAGATTTTACGGTTGCAACGTATTCCTGCAACCAACCTCATATTATTCATCCGCAGTCTATTCAAGTATTACCCATTATTATTCAAAAATTAAAAGAAAAAGGATATGAATTTGAAACATACAATGAACAAGAACATTTTATGTTGAACTTTTGGCATGATAATCGTTTATAGGATTCTAGTGCAAAAATAATTTTATCGGCTTTCGCTCTAGCGGTCATACGTTCCTTACATACCTCAACCACATGACGAAGGTTGGTTTGCCTGCATTCAGTGTTTTTATTAGTCTGAGTGCACGTAAAGATAGTTTTTTGTCTGACTTACCCACATGTCTTTCCAAAGTATAACCGTTCTTTGGAGATTCTTCCATCTTATCAAGAATGGTGTCACTTGCTTATTGAACCTTTGTATCTCCATTCTGATTCTCAACGGCTGGATTACATCCACTTACTACTACTGCTGTAAGTAATGCAACCCATAGCAACCGAATCCACTTTATTCCGGTCACCTCGTGTAACAATATACAGGAAATACAGATTTTTCAAAAAAGGAATGTCATATAGAGGTTCCGTCACATGCTGCTAGCTTGATAGGTATTCGTCATGACCCCCTATCTAACATTCTTCAGATAAATTTATCATCAAGATGTTATGTATTATAAATTGACCGATCCAATGAGAGATGAAATAATCTTGATAAAACCACGAATAATTTAGGAGCCAAGGTATATTGAATTTTCTTGGCACATGAGGAGTAAACAGAATGGATAACAAAGACATGGAAGTTGTAGAGCACCTTGAGGAATTTAGAAGGCGTCTTTTCATTATTCTGGGCTGTTTTTTTATCTTTTTAATTTTCGGTTTTGTGTATGTGAAGGATATATACAAAATATTAACACAGAGTCTACCATTCAAGTTGACCATATTGGGTCCTAGCGATATTTTATGGATTTATTTTTCTATATCGGGAATCATTGCATTAGCCCTTACCATTCCTGTAGCAAGCTTTCAGTGTTGGCTATTCGTGAGACCCGGCCTACATGCTCATGAGAGAAAAGCTGCACTGATGTATATTCCTTTTTTGTTTATTTTGTTCGTAACGGGCTTATTAATTGGGTACTTTTTTGTTATGCCAAACGTATTTCGTTTCATCAACTATCTTGGGAAAAATATGTTCATCGAAATGTACACAGTCGATAAATATTTTGGCTTCGTCTTTAATCTTGTTGTTCCATTTGCCGTTTGTTTTGATATGCCCGTCATTCTCATGTTCCTAACTTCTATCGGTATAGTTAAACCGGTATATTTAAAGAAAATGAGACGCTACGCTTACTTTATTCTTGTTGTGATCGCTTGCTGTATCTCTCCGCCTGATTTTGTATCTCATATATCCGTTTCGATTCCTCTAATCTTGTTGTATGAGTGCAGTGTCTTATTGTCAAACTTGGCATACAAAAAACGGCTCAAGAGGGAACAAAATACACATCTAGAAATGGAAGTAAGCAAGTAAATAGCGGCATGTATTTCCTTATAAGAAATACAAAGAATGGCTTTTCAATGGGAAAAGAATCACACGAGAAGCCATTCTTTCTGTACAATTCCAACAAGGAGCTTCACACCCCGCAGCCACTACTTTCCTTGTAATATTGAACTATCGTTCTCCGTTAGTTCAAAACCTTCAATAAGATTTTATGCCAAACTTATCCATGAGAATCTCTTTGAATATGTTGTTGTCAATTTCTTTTTTATATTCTTTTCCATCAATCCATTCGGTGAACGAGGTATCCGTTAGAATTATGTTTCCTCGTTCATTTTGCCTAGTGACTAATGGCTTCTTATTAAAACGAGATTCTGGATGCTCCGATATTATCCTCTGTACCTCATTCAGTTCCGAAAGATCCTTAACCACAACTGTGGAATCAAAAACATACCCTAGTTTCCAATCATCTTGTTTATGTTTCAATTTCATATACAACAAGTGATCACCATACTCACTGTCCGCCTTTTTCACTCTAAATTCACCATTATTGGATATAACAATGTCCCCATTTAATGGGACTGGCTTTAATGGTAAGTTCCCCCCGAATCCGGTATCAACCAAATATTGTTGTCCATCGTGAGTTATGATATTGACTACATGTGTTCTTCCAGTCGCACTCCACCGTTGTCCAATATGATCATATGTAACACCTCTAACTAGGGTTGAATTAAAGCCATTTTCAATTAGAAATAAATAAAAAATAGAGTTGAGCTCATAACACAGCCCACCCTCATTTCTTTTAATCATTTTGTCGATTAGATTCTCTTTTGTAATGTCAGTGGTTCTATTTTCAATTACGCATAAATTTTCAAATGGTATTTCTCTTGCAGTCTTTTCCAGAACGATGTCTAAGTTTTCAAAAGTTATGATTTCGTTTTTTAAGACACCTATCCTATGACGAAATAGCGTATCTAACTTTTCCATTCATCATTTACCTCCCATAGAATTGAAGTATCCTCATATTACAAAAAGAATCTACTTAGAATACCATCTTTTTGGTTCTGGTGCAAAAACTTCAAGATCATGCAATTAGTCTCTAAATCTTAGACATACTGATACTACTACTTTAAAAAAGGGGCAAGTTCACCGAGGGGTGAAGTCTGCCCAAAATCGAAAAGAATTCATTGATAAACTGTTTGGCATTGCATCATAATTCGTAAGTTAGCAGGAAATTCATGTCCTATGTTTTTTTGAAATCATCTTTGCACCAGAACCTTCCAGTGCATGTCAGTAACACACTGGAACTCGTTCTAACTGCATCTTTTTAGCAACGTAGTATCGACTATATCCATCTTTTAATTGTTTTGTTTCCCTATCAATTAAAATAGGTTGGTCGATGGTCCCTGTTTCCTGAATCTTACGAATGACTTTTTCTTGTTTCTCTGCTCTTGGTGTAGTTTGCAAAATAGACTCTGGAACACAAATATCTTGCAATGGAATGATCTCTGTTGTTCCGTCTGGAAGAGTATGCATTACATCTAACCTGACGATCTCTTTTACCTCCTCCACAATCATTTTTTTCTCGGCTTCCTCTTTCATCTGTTTTGACTCTTTAGGCTGCTCTACAATCATTGTCTTCTTTTCCGCTTTAGGCTGTTCATTTTCTTTGTTTGGTAGTTCCGAAATTTGCATACATATAATACCGATTTCCCCAGGACAATCTGTTAGGGAAGCTTCTAAAGTTGGTTCCCCTTGTATAAGAAAGCGATATTGATGAAATTTCCCTGTATCTACTTTTAATTTATTAAACTGTTTTTTACTGACAAACACCGTATAAACAATAGACGTACTTTTATATGGAATACCTTTTGGAGGAGCTATACTTCCTCGTTCTTCCATTTCAAATGAGAAGTAGGTGTTACAATCCCGAACCTCGCTAACTGGAGAACCTGTTAGTGTCATTTTATGTGCCATTATTCCTTCCTCCCCCTATATTTTCTCTCCAATATGGAGTAACATTTGTTACTAGCTTCATTGTATCAAATAATTAGTAGAATATTCTGTACTTATGGAGATTTATTAGTTTTTGATTTAAAAAGGAAATATGAACAGAATTATAATAACAATAACATCAACGTTATTGTTATTGAATAGAGAGAGGAGAGTTAGGTGTCCCTGCTCAAAAACAACAAGTAGTGAGAATGTTCAGAAAGTCCTACCTTTATAAACGAAAAAAGAATCCAAATAATTGAATAATTAATCACAATAAAGTCTCTCCACAAACGGCCCAGATAATGGAATAAACTAAAATGACAGTTAGATATGGTTCCTTTATCACACAACCATACAGTTGCTTACATTTGACGAGCTTACATATACTTGTCAGGTAACTGTAGGGTGCTTATATTCAAGGAGGTAAAAGATGGATTATATTTCACCGAAAGAATCGGTGTTAAAGGTGAAACGGTGGCCTAAAGATACCATAGCGGCGGGTCGTCGTCATACCGTTGGGCTTAAATCTGACGGCACGGTGACGGCTGTGGGTGATAATAAATATGGCCAATGTGATGTAAGCGGCTGGCGCGATATTGTGGCGGTCGCGGCGGGTAATGTTCATATGGCGATGAACACGGGTAATGCTCATACAATTGGGCTTAAATCTGACAGTACTGTGGCGGCTGTGGGTTGGAATAAGCATGACCAATGCGATGTAAACGACTGGCGCGATATTGTAGCGGTTGCGGCGGGTTGGCGTCGTACCATTGGGCTTAAATCGGATGGCACGGTGGTGGCTGTGGGCCAGAATAATGAAGGTGAATGCAATGTGAGCGGCTGGCATGATATTGTGGCGGTCGCGGCGGGTGACTGGCATACCATCGGTCTTAAATGGGATGGCACGGTGACGGCTGTGGGTAATAATCGGTATCGCCAATGCAATGTAAACGGATGGTGCGATATTGTGGCGGTCGCGGCGGGTTATCTTCATACAATCGGGCTTAAATCTGACGGCACGGTGACGGCTGTAGGTTTGAATAAACATGACCAATGCGATGTAAGCGGATGGCGCAGTATTGTGGCGATAGCGGTGGGTAGTAATCATACCATCGGCCTTAAATCTGACGGTACTGTGGTGGCTGTGGGTTGGAATGAGTATGGCCAATGTAATGTAAGTGATTGGCGCGATATTGTGGCGATAGCGGCGGGTTGTGCCCATACTGTCGGGCTTAAATCTGACGGCACGGTGGTGGCTGTGGGCGATAATGAATATGGCCAAAGCGATGTAAGCGGATGGCGCGGCATGCAACTGCCCGGAAATTAGTTTTTAATAACAAGCCAGAGAATCACTGAATGAGTTAATGAGCATTGCTTCAGAAATAAGGCTATTCCATTAGAGGGACAGATTGTTGAGGATGTAGTTTATAATAGTGGGGAACCGTATCATAAGTAAATGGAGTTTTTGCGAAAAAAGTAACAGCACCCTCTATTTTTTGATAGAGAAGTGCTGTTTTGTTATTTGAACGCCTAGATGCACATTTATTGCATGAATGGTTGTTTTTGCTCTTGTGATGAATTTAATTTTTTTTGCTCAATCCGGATTTTCTTATCCAAGTGAAGGAAAAGAATGACCAAATGCAAAAAATGGCTGAATTCCTTCACTTGCGCTTTTGCTTACTTTAATATTCTCCTTTAATTACAAAAAATGAGCCCCGAATTGTTCCAGCTAGTTTAGACTTCTGCCTAGCAAACTTAAACTTCCCTTCTAACTCCTTTGGCACCTCCATCCCTTCAGAAAGCTTAAAACCAACAGCCCGCTTCTTAGGGCCATCAACCGTATACATGACGTTGACCACAAGACCATCCTCATAAATGACGTAGGCAAATTTGATATTTTCCACTTGAAAACGTGACGTTTCTAAAGGTTTGGCCACAAACTCAATATCACGTTCTTCTTTCAAAATTCGGTTCACATAATCAAGGGTCTCCTGGCTTTCGCTAGCTTGTACAACCGTAAATTCATGCTTGTATTTGTTCATAAAATAACGGGCTTCATTAGCACGTAAACCTGCAAGCGCCTCTGCTACAGGTGAAGACTCTAAACCAACCGTAGACACATTTTTAAAATCAACGATATAGGGCAATTCTATCCCTCCTTTTATCTCTTTATTTCCTAACAACAGGAATCCACATTTCACCAAATACTAAGCCATTTCGCTGTCCCATCTCAACCGTTGCATTTGACCCACCAACATAGGCAAAATTCTCTGCTTCTGGCAAGACTTGACCAAAGGCAATGCCCTTTTTACGAAACTATAGAGTATTTTGCTAGAATTCAAAGTCTAGAATCATTTTACTGGTTTGACCTGTAAACTTATAATTATAAGATCCTTTCAGGCTTTCTAAGTCACCGGTAGCTTTGATGATTGTTGCTGGAGAATCTAAATTTCCCTTATCAAATATTCCTTGCTCTATAGCTGTAAATGTTCCCTGTTTTCCCTTATAAGTTCCTTCGAAATACAGAAATCCGGAAATTTTAGAAGTGGCCAAATGACCATCATCTATAGTTGAGTCTAAATAATATAATAAATATTCAACAAAAGCCTTTCCTTTTAATTCACCATTAATATCATATTCGACATGGGCAATGTTAATAGGGAAATCTTTTCTAGTGTCATCGACTGGCTTTTCATCCCATTTGCTTACTGTGAATGTTACCTCCATACACGTAAACCCCCTTCATTATTAGATGAATAATCTACCTTCAGTATATCACCTAAAAAATACCATCAACACTGGTATCTCATAGAAGTGTTTTTATTTATTGTTTTACTAACTTTGTGAGGTATTACAGTTAAAGTAACGGGGGCTACCGTTAGAAAAGTTACATCTTTACTTCCGATAATTAGGGATTATGTAAACTTGACATGTATAAGATATTCATTAAATAGCAAAGGAATGATAAGAGAAATATTGTTGATTATTTGATAGTATAAAATATAAAGAAGAAGGTGGTTATATGAGTTTAAAAATAAGAGAAGGTAGCTTAGAAGATGCTGAATTAATTTGTGAGTTGGTTGTGAATCTTTTATCTGAGTTAAGGGGAAAACCATTAGGTAATCATAGCTTAATGAGTATTTGTAAGGAGTTATTACAGAATAAGAGACAGCCATATATGGTTTACTTAGCTTTTAAAGAGAACGAATGTCTAGGTATTATTACATTGTCGGAATGCGCATCTTTATATGCTCAAGGAACATATGGGATTATTCAGGAGTTATACATAATACCAGATGGCAGGTCTCAAGGTATTGGGAATCAATTAATTAACAGAGCAAAAGACTACGGAATTAAGTGCGGATGGGATAGAATTGAAGTTGGAGCTCCTAGTGTTGAACAGTGGGGAAAAACGATATCTTTTTATAAACGTGAAGGCTTTCAAGAAATAGGGCCGCGTTTAAAATATCATTTATATTGATTTAGCAACTAGTTAATCCAATCATATAGAATGTTGCGATAACGGATGTTATGTTAACAAAAAAGCCCTCCAAGTCGCTTAACCGGAGGGTTTTTGATAGTCTCCCAAAGGACATTGAATCCCGATGATGCAGGATCTTGATAAAGTTATGAGATAGCCTTTCTTATCTCCAAAGATCTATCGTTCAGTTTTCTTTTTACTCGCTGAAGCGCATTATCAATTGTCTTCACAGGCATATCTAATTCTTTTGAAATTTCCTGATAAGATTGACCATCTATATATAAACCTAATACTCTTCTTTCTAAATCACTAAGCAATTCTAGTATTTTTAGTTCTATAATACCGACTTTTTCCTTATTAATGATTAATGCTTCTGGATTCGTTATTTTTTTTTCAGATATCACATCCATAAGCGTATAATTTGATTCTTCATCATAAATAGGTTTATCCAAAGACACACACGAATTTAAAGGAACATGCTTTTGACGACTAGCAGTTTTGATCGCTGTTATAATTTGTCTGGTGATACAAAGGTCAGCAAAGGTCCTAAAAGAGGCCGTTTTTTCTCTTCTAAAATCACGAATGGCTTTATACAAACCAATCATTCCCTCTTGAACAATGTCTTCTTTATCGCCACCAATTAAAAAATATCTTCTTACCTTCGATTGAACAAAATTCATGTATTTGTGGATTAAAAAATTAGAGGACTCACTATCCCCATTGTGAACCAATTCTACCAAAACTTCATCTTCTAACTTATCATAATTTTCTGTTGATTCTACGTTGAAGTGTACACTCATTTATATCCCTCCGCTGAACTGCCAGTAACACTAATTATTGTTTCCTAGTTTTTGTACCAATCTCTATCAAATTCGTCGTTCAAATCAAATATATTTACAAAATAAAAAGGACCTCTATAAGTCCTGTTCCCTTTGGTACCGGCCCCACCTACGCTGTATACCTTTGACAGCCACACGCGCCATCCAACCCAATTACTATCATAACAAAAAACACTTACAACTTCTTGGTTAATCCTTCGTCAAATCCCGCTATTCATATGTCGAAAAATGTACGCAACAAAATAAAAAGGGACACACCGCCCATAAGTATGATTATGTTAATAAGAAACCTCTTCAGACTTTCTGCTCTGAAGAGGTTTTTGATAGTATATGAGACATATCGACTGCCAATAATTCAATATTATGCAAAATAAGGATGGATATGGTATGCAAATAAAAAACATATCTAATCCTCTTCTCACTTGTTAAGATAGAGAAAAATCAAATTTGGAAAAGGAGTGCTATACATGTCTCATTACTATCTCTTTATTATGATGGCGATGCTCCTGATTATCTTGCCTGGTCCCGATACAGTATTAGTAACACAGAATACACTGACTCATAGTAAAAAAGGTGGTTTCCAAACAGTATTAGGAGTCTTCTCTGGTATCCTCGTTCATACCCTTGCAGCTGTATTAGGCATTTCAGCAATTATAGTAAAATCAGCGGTCTTATTCTCCGTTTTTAAATACGCAGGTGCAGTGTACCTAATTTATCTTGGGTATATGTCTCTCTGGTCTACGAGACAAAAGGGTACACAACGTGAGGAGTCCGAAATGTCATCTAAATACAAAGATAAATCAGGATTCAAGCAAGGATTTCTGACTAACCTATTAAATCCAAAGGTAGCCGTCTTCTTTCTTACGTTCTTACCGCAATTTATCGACGGTGGAACTAATACGTTTGTACAACTTCTTGTTATGGGGATTATTTATGCTATCCTTACGTTCATATGGTTTCTGCTTTATATCTACCTTGTACATCGTATAAGTGCATGGCTGAAAAAGCCTTCTACCCAACAATTTATTCAGGGTGTCAGCGGTCTTGTCCTGATTGGATTTGGAATTAAGTTAGTATTAGAAAAACGACACTGAATGATAAAAGTAACTTTCGCTAACGTTAATCATGTGAATATGAAACCCTCCAGCTAAGAACTGGGGGGCGTTTTTTATAGGTTTTAGATACATTGACTCCCGGTAATGCCGGATTATGTTACCCTAAACATATATAGGGCATACATAAAGAAAAGGAGTATTTGGAGGAAGCCTATACATAAAACTATTGATGTTTGATAATAGTTCAAAAAAGAAAGTACGAGGATTAAGAAAAAGATGTCACACTGTTTTAATGTATATCAATATAATAATTTCTGTTTTTTGACTTAGGATTGGATGATATACTATAAACCTATAATTCCATATTATAGGAGGGGGTCTCGTGGGAATAAGAGAACAAAACATTTCAACAAGTAATGGAGCAAGGGAAATATATGTTGACGGCATTAAATTTATAATTTCACATTGGGAATTCAATAATGACGGCATGTATGGGCATATTTATTTTCTTGTACCAAATGGTGTATATGAGTATGGCTCTAACAATGGTGCGTATATGAAACTTTACAACGGTAACTTTTATAGTACTGAGGGTGAAAGGGAATACGATTTAGCACACGCAGCCACTTCTTGTTTTCTTGATGATGATATAAGTCGTTATACCTTTGAATACATTATCACAGAAGCTGCAAAGTTTATAGACTTCAACACGTTGAGAAAAAAGCATCCAATTGCACTTGAGGGTGAAGTTTACGCAAATGTAGAAAAGGAAGAGTTTTATAAAGCATTAAACGAATGGATAGAAAAGAACGGTTGGAAGCATAAATGAATTCCCTTTGTTATGAAAAGCCTCCATTTTTACTTCGAGGGGCTTTTTTTCGTTTCTATCAGATTTTGCTGAAAGAGTACCCCTACTTCAATTTCTTGAAGGGAATGAGCCCAGAAATAAGTAGGGGGTGAATTTCAGCTTTGCGAAGCAACAGCTGCCTTTCAAGGGAAAGAGTTTGTTCTTATCGGGTTGAAATAGTCTAGGTGGGGATCCCAGTTTCGAATGATGTTGATTGCAAGCTTATTATGCTCTACTTACTCAGTATTATTCATAAAAGGAAAAAGCTATCCATAATGAAATGGATAGCCTTTTCCTCTAGAAAATTGGTTTGAGTCATCCCAACAATATTGCCACCAAGGAAGAATCTATTGCGGGATGTAATCCTATTATAACACTTGGTATTCTATGATATACAGAAATTTGCACAAAATTTTACATACACCAATTGAAAAGCATTTAAGTAAAGTAAATGTTATTTACGTTCTTTCTGTTGGTGAACTACCCACCACTTATCCGCTGCGCGTCTTGAAGTGGGGGCTTCGAAAGACAAACAACATCTTTCTCTTTTATTACTACTTCACTCACAAACCTAACGGTTCATGTCCATAGCCTTGAATTTGCGGCGTTCCTACCGCTATTTGGAAACTGATACACATTATGCAGACAACACGCCCATTTCCTTCAAAACATGAGTACCGTATTGCTTGAGGTTAAGTGCTGCATTATAATCTCTATCAGTTTTTGTACCACATCCGGTACATCTGTATATCCTTTCGGATAATGTAAGTTTATCTTTCTTATGTCCGCAACCATTACAGATTTTACTAGATGCGAAATATGTATCAGCAACAATATAATATTTGCCTTTTCTTTCACATTTGTATTTGAGCATCGTGCGAAATAGCCCAAATCCGTTGTCATGTAACTTTTTCCCTAAACGTAAGCATTGTGCCAAGTTCCGTAAGTCAATATCTTCTACCACAACAGCCTGATAATCATTGGTTATCTGATTCGTCATCTTGTGGAGGGTATCTCTTCTTTTATTTTTTACCTTTGCCATGACCTTTTGATATTTACGTACTTGTTTTTGATAATTCTTACTATATAGAATATCACCGTTTTCATCTGTTTTCGCATTGTTTTTCTTACGAGCAAGGGATTGATTCATACGCCGTTGACGGTTTTCAACGATCTTATGGTATCTTGTATAACCGGCAATGTGACCATTACTATCTACATACAGTTGTTCCTGACTATAATCTAAACCGATTACATCATCAGGAGATAAATTCTCTTGTGGTTGAGGTACCTGGAACGGATAATCGATGGACAAGGAGACCATATATCGGGTTCCCTCACGCTTTACCGTCGCCTTTTTAATTACACTATCAGCTGGAACATCTCGATGTAGAATCATAGAAATTCCTTCTTTGAATTTCGGAATACATAAAAAACATTCTCCGTTTTCTTGCCTTATTTTTATATTTCCGTTTGTTTGGTTTGTCGTGTAGCTTAACTTACCTTGCTTTTTACTATGGAATTTAGGCACACCTTTGATGTCTCTAAAAGTAGGAATATAACCCATGGTTTTCATTTTTTTACGTACAGACTTTTTATACTGCATAGGCTTTTTTGCATATTCCTCATTGTATTTCTGAATAGCTGCTTGAAACCTCATTTTCGCATCATTGTAGACAAAAGAATCATTGCTTTTATCTAAATAATCGTACTGAGCAGTAATTGTTGTATAAGAAGGAACCTTATAACGAATAAAACCACCTGCAAATCCAATCCCTTCTAAATGTTCATACAAACCAGCTATATATACATTGTAAACCTTTCTCTCACACCCAAATGCTCGTTCTAGACGTATCGCTTGTTCTTCAGTAGGAACAATAGAAAAACGAAAACCAGAAGTGATCCAACCATCTGGTAAAGATTTTTTTGTTCCTTTTATATGAGTTCCATCTTCCCTAGTTGCCATTTTCAACACCACCTTCCATGTCTTGGTAATACCATTATAACGAATGTATGTTCGATTCTCAATAACCAAATACAAAGAAGAGAAAAAATAGGCTTACGCCTACTGAAAATTCATCCCCCACCTACTCATTGGGCTACGCCCATCGCATTCCTTGAGGAAGGGGACTTCTTTTCAGAAAATCTGTTAAAGTGCGGCACCTTTACCACCATCAATGTTTATTGAGGTACCTGTTACATAAGATGCTGCATCCGATGAAAGAAAAGTAATTACTTTTGCAGCTTCTTCTGTATTACCGATCCGTCCTAATGGAATCTCGTGGCTGGGGTCAGTAGAAAATTCTTCCCATGTCTTATCAGGAGCTTTCTTTTTCCATATTTTCTCAATTTGATTACTGCGAATTAATCCGATACATACCGTATTAACCCTTATTTGGTAGGAGGCAAGATCCTTACTCATTGCTTTTGTAAGAGCCAAACCAGCTGCGCGACTTACGTTTGTTGGTAATCCTGAAGCGGGAGGTGTTTTTGCAGAAGATGTTGTAATGTTAACAATCGAACCCCCACCAACTTCCTTCATGTAAGGAAGGGCATATCGTGAGCAGTGGATAGCACCAAATAACTTTACATCCAAGTCTTCTTTCCATAAAGCGGTTTCAACTTGTTCAAAAGGTTTAGCATTAGCTGTTCCTGCATTATTGATGACAATATCTAAACGCCCAAAATGTTCAGCCGTTTTATCTACGGCATATTTACAATTGTCTTCTTGTGTTACATCAGCTTGGATTGGTAAGACCTCAGTACCAGTTTTTTCAGTAATATAAGCGGCTGCCTTTTGTAGCTGCTCTTCGTTTCGTGCAACGATTGCAATTTTTACTCCTTCATATGCTAAATGAATGGAAGTTTCTAATCCGATTCCCCTACTACCTCCTGTTATAATCGCTACTTTTCCAGTTAAACCCAAATCCATTGTTCGCTAACTCCTTTCAATCTTTTAGATTACTATAAAAAATAAATAGATTCCTCCACTCATCTTGCGCTAACCTGCAGTCAAAAAACAAAAAGTAATCATCCCTAAAAGGAAGATATTAACATATAGCATCTTTATGCTATATTAAACTTCAATTCACGATTATATCTTTTGACAAAGGCTGTCGTCACGATCTAAATGAGGAACTTCGATATCTACTGTGTTTGGATATTTAACTCCAAGGCCTGTATTTAGAGCGACAACAGTTTCATCTTCTTTAATCCATCCTTCCTCTCGTAAGCGTCGTGCAGCTAGAAACGTAGCTGCACCTTCCGGACAAATGAAAGAGCCTTCAAGCTGAGCAACCTTTCTCTGTTCATTTACAATCTTATTTTCTTCTACTGCAATAGCGCATCCATTTGTATTGTATAATGCCTCTAAAACAAGAAAATCTCCTATGGCTTTTGGTACATTGATACCAAAGGCAATGGTTGTGGAATCTGGCCAGAATTCAGATTCTTGTTTTTTCTCGTTCCATGCTTTTACAATAGGTGCGCAGTTTTCGGCCTGTACAGCTACTAGACGAGGAAGGTCACCTTTTATCCAGCCAAGCTCTTTTAATTCATTGAATGCTTTATATATTCCTATTAAACCAACGCCACCTCCTGTTGGATATAAGATGACATCGGGAAGATTCCAGGAGAATTGTTCGGCAATTTCCAGCCCCATTGTTTTCTTACCTTCTATTCGATAAGGCTCTTTAAGCGTAGAGGCATCATAAAGATCTCGCTCTCTAATGGCTTCACCGACAATCTTACCAGCATCGCTAATAAGTCCGTCTACTAAATACAAGTCGGCTCCAGCTACTGCACATTCGTTTCTTGTAATAGCAGGTGCATCTTTGGGCATCACAACTGTTGCTCTTATTTCTGCACGTGATGAATAAAGTGACCAAGCGGCTCCGGCGTTACCATTTGTAGGCATAGCTAACTGTTTAACTCCCAGTTCTTTTGCTTTTGATACACCTACCGCAGCTCCTCTAGCCTTAAATGATCCTGTTGGAATAATACCCTCATCTTTCATATATAAGTTTTGAATACCCATTTCTCTCCCTAGCCTAGGCATTTCTACGATTGGAGTCATTCCCTCACCTAAAGAAACTACATTTTTGGAATCCTCTATCGGAAGAAGTTCATGATATCTCCATAAGTTTGGCTTTCTATTTTGAACAATTTCTGGAGTTAGATTAACTTTTAGGCTATCTAAATCATAAGCTACCAATAAAGGTGAGCCACATTCACACAATTGATGCTTTTCTTTTGTACTATATTCCTTTTTACATTTAGGGCAAAATAAATGAGAAATATAACTAAACGGCATAATAAACACCCCTTTAAATTTTTTAAATATAATACCACATAAAAAAAATAATTTATAGTATTTTCATAGGAATTATGAGATATCATCATAAACCCTTTCTATATCTCAAACCTCTTCTTCATACGCTGTAGCAAGGACAAACAGGGGGGAGGATGAGACAATTGATTTCTACCTATCAAGTTGAATACACGATAACCATTGGAAATCGAGTTATAGGTGAATATCTCACAGTGTATGCCTCTTCTGAATTCATTGCTATAGACAAAGCTAGACAGGAGCTTCATCGTCGTTTTGGTTCTGCAACATCCGTTGAATTGCATACTTCTTCAAGCGTAGATGATGTATCAGAATATATTACTATAGAAATTTAAGTAGTCAGCCCTTCAGATTGTTTAACTGAAGGGCTTTTGGTAGTCTCCTAAATACATTGACTCCGGATAATGGGCAATTATGTTAACTGGGCATGAGAAGAATATGCATTGCTATTCTAACTACATTGATGAATAGGAGCCAACTGAGGAAGTTTTTTTATTGGCCCTCTATATCAACAGCATTTTCATTGACATTCCATATTATTCCGATTAATATAGTGAGAAATATGAAATAATGTAAATCCCTTATCAAGAGAGGTGGAGGGACTGGCCCAATGAAACCTCAGCAACCACAGTTTTTATTCTGTATGGTGCTAATTCCAGAGGAGCTTAGCTTTTTAAGATAAGAAAGGAGAATTTTTATGAGTATTAAAGAAGAGCAACTATGGGTGAATGATTATTTAGACTTATACATTTATGCCGGAAGTATGGGTGATATATCATGGCAGCAAGAAATTACTGAAAAACTACATAATTTCCATAATGAAATTAGAAAACAAACGCCATCCTTCGTGTTTAATAACCTTTTGAAAGAATACAAACATATCAATGAAGAAATTCTTACGATTTCCCACCAACTGCGAGATCAACCTTCTAATAGCTATTTACACGAGAAAATTTTGGAACTACAACAACAACGTATTTCATTAGATATCGAGATTCGTTTAGTGAAAAATCAACTCTAGAAATTATGTAGTATACAATTATAAAAGCATCTTTCAAAAACTGTCCGGCTATTTAGCAAGTTTAACTCTTTACTTATGCAGATACAAAACGTTCAGAGGAGGAGAAAAGAGTGAAAAATGGCAATACGGTCATCTTTAAAGGGGAAGAGTATAAAGTCATATGGATATACAATAATGGTACTTGTGAGATTCAGAAAAATGATCGGGGAGGTAAAGTAGAGCTAGTAGCATTTTCTGAATTAACTATTTTATAAGATATAGTGAGTGTACATATAAAAAGCACCTTATCGAAGTAAGATAAGGCGCTTTTTCAATAAGTACTAGCATTTTTCTTTCATGTTCATCATCATGTTCATCATAGATGTCATCATTACATCACACTCTTGCATTTTAGACATCATTTGATTCATGTCCATCATCATTTCTTTTTCACACATTTGCTCCATCATCATTCTCATACACTTCATCTCGCACATCATTCTTTCCATACATGTCATCATAGACATATCCATGCACATTTTTTCCATTTTGATTTCCTCCTAAATGTATAAGTTTTTGAGATAGATAAGTGATAAAAAAAAATAAAAAAGCACATAAACAGTTACTCAGATGTATTGAATAATTGAAGAAGTACAGAAGCATCGGAATACGAATCCTGTAATTCGAATCATTATGATACATAAAGAACTTTTTAGTGCTTCTTGTCGTCGAGACAGCGTTTCTCTTCTATCCAAATTGATTATATGATTCTCATTTATTACTATCAATGCATTACATAGTATCTTAACAATATTTACTAATTTTCAAAAATGCTGTCGATATCTTTGCTTTAATGTAATCTTATTCATAATCTTATCCCCTCCCTCAAAAGCTTTTAGTAGATTCCACATTTATAATTATGATGCAATAAATTGTGTTCGCCAACTCTTATGTAAGGTTTTTTAACAGAAAATTTATAATTTTCAAATAAATTAAACCAATTCTTTATCTTATTTCTCTTTCTCATTTTTTGCTGTCGATTTTCGAGCACGCACATAATGAAAACATACGATAAGCAATTTTTGACATGGAACTTCCTCAAAAAGGTAGGGAAGAGCATACATCTCTTTCATAGTATGTAAGAGCTTCATAACCTCGCTACTCTTATACACGAGTGTCATACCGTCATACCCTCCTTTCATTTATGGCCTGCTTCTATATACAAGTAGGGATTCCCTGCACACCATTGATGCCCTGTTAGCAATGCCCGAGCACTTACTCCTGAGAAAAAGGAGGCTATAAAGGCATCCCCTGCTTGTTAGTATTTACTTATAGGGAATCCCTTTGTAGTAGCTACAGATCATGTAACCAAGGACAAAGTAGGAGTATCATACACGACGGTCATACCGTCATGCCTTCCTTTCATTTATGGCCTGCTTCTATATACAAGTAGGGATCCCCCCTGCACATCATTGATACCCTGTTAGCAACCTGCGAACACTTACCCCTGAGAAAAAGGGGACTATGAGGGCATCCCTTGCTTGTTAGTGGTTTCTTATAGGGAATCCCTTTGTAGTAGCTACAGATCATGTAATCAAGGACAAAGTAGGAATATAATACACGACAGTCATACCGTCATGCCTTCCTTCCGTATAAGAGAAGAGGCCTTCGGGATAAAAGTAAGACTGACTATCCTCGACACATGGCATGAGGTAAAAATTAGCAGAGTCGTGAAATCAAACGATAATAAACCATCTTTATTTAACAAACGTTTAAAAAAGAAAGGTTATTGTGTAGATTGTGATGAGTTCTGAGATTTTTAAAAAGTAGTTCCCAATTTGCAAGAATTCCCTTTCCTTATGTCTATTATAAAATTTATATTAATTTTAAATTATGATATGTGAAATTTTAAATTTGCATACATTACCGTTTATATCATTTGTATAGTAAAAGGTGATCGACCTTAAAGGATGCGTTATAATAAACATGTTATATATCTTAATAAATCAAAAAATACCAATAATTGTGTATCCGTACCTTCTAACGGAATCCCACTACGTCCAGGTAAAATATTTTTTGCACCATTCTTCTGTACTAATCTGCATTACTTTTTATCCACTTCGTTAAATAAAAGGAATCCATTTTGAAAAAGGATTAATCAAAATGGACACGCTTAAAGAGTGTAGGGATAGGACTGAACGGCATAATTGCTCAAGTAGATTGCAACCAAAAAGTTATTTGATCGTATTACTATATTAATATCCTCGTAACATTGATGCATTATGATGAAAGGGTGAAAAAGAGAAGGGGAATCATGAAATGAATATTGAAAAATTTAATGATAGCGCAGAATTGTTAAAAGTAGTTGCCCATCCTGTAAGACTTGCACTTGTAAAATTCATGATTGATAACGGCCCGTTAAATGTAACTTCTCTTCACGAGGAGTTCAGAATGCCGCAAAGTACAGTTAGCCAACATCTATCAAAATTGAAGTCTGTCAAGGTTATTTCAGGAACACGCAAGGGCTTAGAAATTTATTATGAGGTAAAGGACAAGCGAGTGGAAACGATCCTGGATGCGGTAATCAGTGCCTAATTATTAGCTATTTGGTACATAAATTCATTAGAGGCGAGTCGCTGCGGCGGTTCGCTTTTTATTTGGCTTTATTAAAGAATGTTGTTGATTTTCTTATCAAACTACCGAATACCGGTTAATTAAGCAAGAAATTGTTTAATTCTACTTGGTCAAGAATACAACCAAATGACACGGTATTAGATAATCATCAGAGTAATAGTTTAATCTTCATCGTTACATATCATAAAATTATAATAATAAGTAAAATAAGTTTTTGATGTATTAAATGATGAAATAAGTAGACAATGTATGTGTTTTTAGGAAAATAAAAACATCAAAAAGTAAAAAAAGACATCCTCTTGATGATTAGGTGTCTTTTTACATCCAGAAATCAGTATATTCATGTTTCTTTCCTACTAACCCATCTAAAGCCTTGAGAATCTTATTAGCTGTCTTTACATTCGGACCTACAGCTTTGTATTTACAGAGCCGACTTATGGTCGCTGTACTGACCTTACTAAATTCGGATAATGTTTTCTGAGATATGTTGTGTTTATACATATACTTTGCTAGCTTGGTCTCAGGTAGTTTTCCTAAGTTCATCCAACGTATAGCCATATGAGTTCCCCCCTTACCATTAGTCTATCCAGTGTTCTTATTCTGTAAACATATCATTAATTGAATTGTCCAAAAATTTCATTTCTTATATTTTGCAAAAATGAGAATAGTGTACAAGCTATATTTAATAAAATTTATCAGGACGTCAATAAGACGTTACGTCAAAAGGGGGCTTATCAAATGACAAAAGAAACAGCTATTTATTTATTACAGAGTAAAGACGTCTATTTAACGCCAAAAGGAAGAAAAATGCTTTATAAGATGTTGTCGAAAGAAAATAAGAGAAAGGTAGCACAAAAATAATGGTATACCGTCCTACAGTTCGATATGCAGATGTTTTTCGTGATTATGTAGGGGCTCTTTTCCATGCTACTACATTAGATCGTAACCAGATCATCCGAGGAGCTCTTTTTGCTGCAGCACAATCAAAAGAGTTCCAGGAACTATTAGAGCCCTATAAAAAGAAAGACGTCCCTCTTCCTTCTTCACCATGGCACCTCGAACAACACGTATTATGGCTAGAACAGTGTCCTAAAATAGAAGGGGGAGGTAAGGACGTCAATGTTAACGATAAACGAATGGGTGAAGTTAAAAGGGATTTTGAAATATATAAGCGACGAGAAGTCAGTTCGCCAAAAACTCAAGCGCAGGATATTCAATATAGATGTAACCAATCGATTGAGGGACGAGAAAGGAAGGTTCCTTCCCAACCGCGAATCCAACCTAAGGTCATTAATCAAGGAGGAATCTCCATTAGAATCGGATGAGTCAGATAAGCCAATTAAATTAGTAAAAGTGAAAGGTAGCTATGGAACTTATAAGATTAAGGAAAGATGGTTTACGAACGAAGAAAAGGTGGTTTTGTATGTATTTGCTGCTATAACAATTCTGGTCATATTATTATAGGGAATTTTATAGACACGACTATCCTCAGTAAAAAGCACAAAAATCAGAATTGTGCTTTTTTACAGATTTTCCGAACGAGAAAGCCCACGCAGGGCGTAGCCCGTCTTTAGACGTGGAATGAGAGTAAGGTCAAATACGGAGTATCACAGATAAACCGAAGGTTTGTGATGCTTCAAATATTTGAAAACTCCACTCTTTTTTTGTTGCTCTTATGTTGCAGTATTTTATTAAAACTGATACATTTTTTATATGAATGAATATAGAAAAACAAGCACAACTGTATCATTGTTGAACTATCATTTTGTGTTCTGTCCTCGGTATAGAAGAAAGATTTTTCTGCAAGCGGAGGTAGAAAAACGCTTTAAAGAGTTAGTACATGAAATGTGCGAAGAGCTGCAAATACAGATTGTCGCTCTTGTATGTAATGAGGATCATACGCATATGTTTCTCAACGCACTTCCATCATTAAGTCCTGCGGATATTATGGCAAAAATCAAAGGAGTGACTTCCAAAAAATTGCGTGAAGAATTCCCGCACCTCCGGCACTTACCAAGCCTATGGACACGCTCGTACTTCGTTTCTACCGCAGGAAATGTATCGAGTGAAATGGTTAAACAATACGTTGAAAGTCAGAAAAAACGAGGCTAGAAAGGAGCTGAAACCTATGACAAGAAAGAGTACGCCAACCTATACAATCGAATTTCCCTTGCGCATTCCCCTTTGGCAACAGCACCGCTTGGAAAAGAAATTTAAAATTGCTAGAACTGTCTACAATTCTTGTCTAGGTGAAACTCTGAAACGACATAGAGCCGTAAAAGCGGATAAGCAGTATCGCACATTGCTTAGAGAACCTAAGTCAAAACAACGTGATAAGCAATTAGCGGATATTCGTTTAGCTTACGGCTTTTCTGAATATCGATTGCACAATTTTGTGAAGTCCGTTCAACAAAAACTTAAGGAACATATCGGTAGCTTTGAGGCACAAAAACTTGCTACAAGAGCGTTTCAAACAGTAGAGAAACTACATTATGGAACGGCAAAAACAGTACGTTTTAAAGCGTTTGATGATGACATTTCTGTTGAAAATAAATCAAATACCACTGGCTTGCGGTATACAGATGGCAATATTCTTTGGGGCGATAAACCGACAAAGAAAAATCCTAAACCTAAGAATTGGTTATGTATGCCGATCGAACCAAAAGCCGATGATGAATATGCTCACGTATCCTTGGTGGATAAGACAAAATATGTGCGCATCTTAAAACGTGAAGTACGCGGTAAGGTACGCTACTTCGTCCAGCTCATTCAAGAAGGCTATCCACCAGCCAAACGCAATCGTAAGATTGCGAATGATGAAAGCAAACGGGTAGGTATTGATATTGGTTCTTCTACAATTGCCATTAGCAGTGAAAATACAGTAGAACTTCGTGAGCTTTCACCAGAGTGTCATACGAGTGAAAAAGCGCTGCGTTGTATACAACGAAAAATGGATCGGTCTAGGCTAACTACCAATCCCGCCAATTTCAATGACAATGGAACAGCTAAGAAAGGTAGATTCGTTTGGAGCTACTCCAACCGATACGAGAAACTGCGTCAGAAACGCAAAGAATTATACCGAAAACTTGCCGTTCAACGAAAAATGTCTCACGAAAAGCTGGCAAATGATATCCTTGCTCTTGGTTCTGATATACGAGTAGAAACCATGCGGTTTCAGTCCCTGCAAAAACGTGCGAAGCATACAACTCGTAATAAGAAGAATGGTAAGATGAACTGTAAAAAACGGTTTGGGAAATCCATTGCCAACCATGCTCCCGCCATGCTGCTAACAATAATTGACCGTAAACTTGGTTATCAGGGATGTTCAATGAAGAAGATAGATACCTACTCTACAAAAGCAAGTCAGTTCAATCATGTAACTGGTGAATATAACAAGAAACAACTCTCGGAACGTTGGAATGATTTTGGGGAGTTCCGCATCCAACGTGATTTATATAGTTCCTTCTTAATAGGAAATACAAATGAAACTCTCAATTCCGTTGATGTAAATTTATGCAACGCACAATGGGATCGCTTTGTTGAATTGCATAATCGTGAGATTGCACGACTCAAACAATCGTCAAGTAAAACATTGCGTTGGTTTGCCGCATAAATACAAATCTGATTGGTCGTGACAACGCCCAAGAGAAGTCGGAACGATAAGCACATCAAGAGTCTTTTTAGGCTTGTTGAGAGAAGTGCCTTGCTATACGCAATACGTCCGTTCATGTTCTAGGAGAGCGCACACCAGTGCTTTGGTAGAAACTCTTTCCGCAAGGAAAGATAAGGGTACCATTGAGAAGTGTGCTAGATACCATGTATCCACTGTACCCTAGAACCCCACTGCTTCAGCGGTGGGAGTTGTCAGATGTCCCAAAAATCCGTGCTACGATAGGTGTGAGAATGATCTACCTTTCGGATAGCAGCCAATATCTTTTTCATCACGTTTGTGTTAGGCGTATAATCTTTATTTTTGCAGGCCTTACTTACTGTGGATTCATCGATTTCCGCAAATTTAGCAAACTCTTTTTGCGTAATCCCGTTCCGATCTAACCACATTTTTAATTTCGTACGGAACTTTCGTTGCAACATGTTTCTTCTCCCCTATGCTTGTATTTTTTGTTTACAAGTTTGGACAGAAAATTGGATTTCTAAACAATACTTTTTGCTGGCATTCCCATTTTACAATGAGTTATAAGGAGTGAAGACGAACGATTTTACGGATGAATGACGATGGAAAGCGGTATACATAGAATGCTACGATTCCATTACACTAGCTTACGAGAATCGTAGCAAAGGGGTATTCCGAAAGAACTCAAACTTTTGTATTTATTACCCTGTTTAAAAGGGGCAGTGCCAGGTCCTTTTAAGGAACTGTTCAAGCTTTGGATCAAGCTCATTGGTATGCTCCACTTCCTACACTCTTGCTCTGAAATTTTGCTTAAATCGTTGTACGGCGCTTCCTTCTGGTTGTGGCGCTTTTTCAGCTAATCCAGCGTGGTGGAAATCTCTAACAACATGATGATGCACACGCTTTTGCTCTTCCATTAATACATGCAAATCACGAACAGCATTCCTGTAATCAGCTTTTTGTACCTTTAGTTCCTGCTCAATTCTGTGTAAATCCTCTACCATTTGTAGCTGAATGGTTTCACGGTAGTAATCGTCTAACTCATGCACCGTCTTTTGAAATGACTTCTATTTGGCTCAAGCGGCAATATATCATTTTATTGGACTCGTATTTGCATAGTAAACGACCTAATTTTTCGCAAAGCTGCTTAGCCTTTTTCAAAAGTTTTTCCCTACCTTCTTTCACCTTTTTTTCCTTCCTTTTTAGGTGTCGTTTTTCAAGAGAGATTGAAGAGCATAAGGGATTTCTGCTATCACATAGCGTGATAGACTAGGCAAAGCCTAGTGAAAACGTGATATCAATAAAAGTGTTTGGATGTCTCCATTGTGTTCCCCTATTTTTGAGGGATGTCCCTATCGTGTCCCCATAGAAAGTAAGCGATGTCCCCCTCACGTCCCCATCATTTTTTTCTAAAACCTTATATTTTTAATGGATGTTAAATCTCTCAATTGATTGTTTTTTATGTTCTTAACGCCCATTCATTTTTCTTATAAAGGACGAGATTTTCTTCCACTTTTAGTGGTTGCTTTTTTCTCTCTACTCTATTTGATTCTTACTTACTCTTTTCCTATCCTAATCTTTTGTTTAACCCCCTTTGATCTGTGTATTTTCGATACTCCAGATTGAATACAACCCATTTACAACTCTACGACAACCTACCAATACATTCAGAAACTGGGTATACATGCAACGAATCTTAAAAGGCCTGTAAAGCCATCTAAAGAAGGTTAATTAAAATATAAAGAAAATTCTACCACTCTATAGAAATAAACGCTTAAAAACGATTCTAGAAAGTCTGACATGCATTATAGAATTAGTTGTTACCCTAACTGCCAGAAATTTCTGAGGATCTAGCGGATCCTTAATAGTTATCTACTTGAAATAATTAAGGACTTGTATGTCAAAAAGTGACTGTAAAGAGAGCTACACACAAAACAAGATGGGGACATGAGGGAGCCATTGTATAAAATCTATGGGACCACGAGGGGGACATTAGTCGAAAAAAGGGGCACACAATGGGGACACTTCGTCTTTTTTCCTGTACCCACGATTTCGTCAGGCGTTGCCGGACTCCACAACCTAGTTGGGGACAGAAATCCCTTATGCTCTTCAGCCTCTTTAATTTTTTGGCACTAAAAAAGGGCTGCATACACAACCCCATGCCAATCAACTCCAAACATTTAGCATTCCGAGCATCCTTTGGCCTCTTCTCGAACACATTTTTAGCTGCGCACAATGCTTCCAAGCGCCTTTCGTTAATTTTAAATTTCATTTCTAATCCATCCATCTTTCCCCATGCCTCGCCATTCCCCCGCTAGCATAACATCTGTCATCGTATCGTCCACTATCTCGGCCCCTTTTTTTGAAAAATCCACCGATATTAGCATAGTTAAAATGTCCCTAGGCGAATCCATAAATAAACCACCTTAATCATAAAAATTAAAGTGGTTTCTTATACATTTTGAGCTCTTCTTCTAATCTACGTCGTTCTTCTTCCAAATCTATTTCTTGTTCGCCTACATTTGAGAATAACGAAAATTCTTCTTGCCTCCAAAGGGGATATTCATTTTCTTCCTCTTTTTGTTTTTGCAGCCAAAGGGGAACTATTTCTTTTCTACCTTTGGCAGTTTTGAAAACAGAAGCTGTAAGATTGTTTTGGATTGCCCATGTTACGAATCCAATGGGATTATGTACTGACCTTGAATTTACAGCATATCTTAGCAATTCAGTAACTTTGTATGTCCCATATTTGCTCCAGAACTCCACTATTTCTTTTTTCACGAACAACCCAAATTTGTTTATTTGTTGGTTTATTTCTTCTATTGCTTCGGTTTCTGGTTCGATGTTTGGAGAAGAAAGCTCCTCTACTTTTGATTTGATGAAAAAACGAATAGAGGTGACTTTTCTACCAGTTTTAATTTCCTCAAAAGTAAAATCTATATCAGTTTTTGCTCGTAATTCTTTTTGTGTATCAAGAATTGCTCTTCTTTTGAAATCTGCATATAAAGCGTAGGTATCTTCGACACCAAGTATCTCTTTCAACTCGTTCACTTCAAATACTTTTTCATCTCTAAATGAATAGCGCTTTAAAAGTTCATACATTCTAATAGAAAATGAACGCTTTAGCCTGACAACATTTTGAAGTTCATATGAAGTAAAATTCTTTTTTAATTCAAAAAAGAACTCTTTTAATTCTTCATCAATACCTAATTCCATGTAACCTTCCCGTTCTTTGTATACAACCTTCGTTAACCATGTTGTTTGAATGATTCGGTCCCCAATTCGGACTTCGAATGCATTCCCTCGTAGTTTCAAAGTTAATTTTCTAAGTTCACTATATGCACTATTACCTTTTAAGCCTATTAGGTCACAGAATTCCTTGATTCCAATTATATATGTTTTATCATAAGAATCATTTTTAGAAATTTTCGCAGCTACAGTTAGAATTAACTTTTGTTCCATTAATCCTAACCGATATTTTGATTCCATCAGTTCGTTCCCCTTCCGAACTATATCTGATGGTTGCAATTTAGTCATTCATTCATCCCCTTAGTTCCAAACTTTACTAATTTTATTATCCATAAATAAGATAAATATGACAATTATTTTTCCTGACATAGTTAACACCAAATTTGTCATAGTGGCACCAAAACTGACATAGTTAACACCAAATTTGTCATAGTTATACACCAAATCTGTCATAATTAACACCAAATTTGTCATAGTTAACACCAAAACTGACATAGTTAACACCAAATTTGTCATAGTTAGAAGCGAAAAAGCCAGTCATATCAAGCACTCCAGCGTCCCTTAATGTTTTAATGTTTTTAAATGTTTAATAAATAATGTAAATAACAAACAAGGAGTTGTTGTGTATTTCACCATTTCTTTTGTTAAAGTACGTACTTAGAATAATAGACACCAAATCTGTCATAGTTTAGTTCAAAAAGCATCGATTCATTCCTAATTTTTATGCTAGTTAAGTTCCGATTTGAATAGTAGGCACCAAATTTGTCATAGTTAATATTACAGCTTTCACTATTTGTAATAGTTTATAGTTCTATCTTTTTTGTTATAGTTCCACTTCTAAACAACAGACCGTATTTAAAATAATGCTTTTCAGAAAGATAGAACACATCAAAACCGGTTTCTTTTTCTACCCGGGTAACTTTGTATTGAAATTTCGATAGAGTCGCTAGAATCGAGTGCTAGGGCCCTTAAAATAAACATTAGAACTATGGAACCAGATTTATGAACTGGCTTAAGACTAAACTATTTTTGTACAGGTTGGTTTAGTTGTGTTTGAGGCTCCTAACGCTCCCATCCAGCAAGCGACAATAGAATTACATAAAATCTAATTGAAGCAATAGAATCGATCGCTAGGATCCTCAAAATGAATGTTTAACCAGTACATACTAGTTGAGTCTATCCAAAGGGAAAATTATTATTGTTCTTGCCTGTAGATTTTTCCAAACATTTTGATTTCAGTACATTTATTTTTTAAAAATGTCTCTATTTTTAGTAGTTCTAGATAGGATATTATTGCTTCGCTATCGCCCAATATATTATAGGCAAATTGCATCAATTCTTTGATAGAGAAATTACTAGTGAGAGTAATAAACTTACTTTATCTTGCGAACATAACGCTATTATTCATAGGATGTTTTTAAGCAGAACTATTCTATAGAATCTATAGAAGCATTTTATTGAGATGGTTTAAAAAGGCTTTCACCAGATAATCGGAAAGACCTTTGTGAATCTTCCTTTGTTTGGTAATCAGGGAAACTTTTTAAGGGAATGGCTCGTAGAAGCTTCTATAGAAGGGCTAAATTTGTAGATTTTTAGGGAGGAATCATTCTCAATTTTATTTTTATGAAATTTTCATTTTCTATATACAGGATTACTTAGGGAATGGTGCTTCTGATATGAGGGAATGGCTTTAAAAAGAAATGAGCCAAGTCTCCTTGTATCGGTATCCTCAGCTCATATAACTAAGGGAATGGCTCCAGCTCTCTAATTTTCAAAGAGGCGCCGGAACCATCCCTTTTTATTCTTCTGTGTTGGTTTTTCCTGTTGAAGTGTATCCCTAATGCTATTAAATTCTGTATTAAGCATTCTTTCAGTTTGAGAACGAAAGTCCTTCATAAATTCTGTTGACGATGCTACTTCTTCTCTATATTTTTGTAACTCCTCTGTTATCAATTCTTTCGCTACCTCTGATCTTTCTGAATGGTTTTGTCCCATTCTCTCCATGAATTCCCTTGTTGTTTGAACGGTTATAGTTTGTTCATTCATACTACTTTGAATGCCCCTCGTTACTTCATAGATTTCATGAATAGATTTTCTTTGAAATTCCAGTTCCTTTTGAGTCGATTCTATTAATAACAATTTCTCAGGATTCGCTTGGATTGAATCTAACTTTTTTTCCGCCTCAGAAAGTCTAGAATCAATTTTTTCCACAGCTTTCATGAGTTTGGAGAACATTTCGAAGACTTGTTCAGCTGAAATGGTAGCAGCGTGTTCTATAGAATCTATAGAATACTCTTTTCGCCATGCGAGGACGATTGTTTCAATTGCTTTCTCTACAGTTACGCTGGAGCTTTTCAATTCTCCTATTTTTCGAAAAATTGAAATCTCTTGTTCTCGTATTTTTCTCGTTCCATCGGGCTTTTTTGCAAATTCGTAACCCTGCCTATCTAGCTCCGTACAATATTTGCTGATGGTACTGGGTTGTACCTGAATTACTTTAGCAGCCTCTTTAATCGTGTATACAAGTTCAACGTTGGTGTCGCTAGGAATCTCTTGCAGGAATTTCATACTCAACCTCCCTTTCTGTATTTTATAGGTTCCACATGAGTTCTATAGACTCTATAGAATACAGGATTAAAACATTCATTACTACTATAAGGATTCTATAAGATGTTCTACAACCCTTTTGCAAAGTGGCTTCGTAGCAAGATTTTAGGATTCTATAGGCTCTATAGAATCTATGATATGTATATAGAACATCGTGCACTATAGGAAACTCTTTAACACTAGTTATATCTTAGGGGGAATTCCTTTTTGAATCTATTGGAATAATTTATTTTCTAAACAAGAATTGATAAAAAATAATAATAATTCGTTTTGATTTAAAATCTAATTAAAACGAATAAAAAAGAGAAGTTCTTCCTGCGAGGAGAATGAAAGGATAAGCGAAAAATATGTTCAGAATGATTTGATTTAAATTCGAATATATTTATTTTTAATAAAAACGATTATATTTAAACGTAAACATATTTGTTGTGATTCAAAATGTTGATTGTGCAAATAGGTTTTGGTAAAATGTAACTAATAACAATTTAAATGTAAGTTTTATTGATTTGTTTTTTGAGAATCATTCAATCTGTTAATTGTGGGGAGGAAATTTGAATGGTGAAATATCAAATGGAAGTACAAAATGATAACGGAAATAGCCAACATAAAATTATAGTGGACGGTACGCTTCTTAAACACCCTAATGTATATACAGTGCTTCATAGCATTCCAGGTGAAACGGATGGAGATTTACAAACAGCTGTTGTTAATTTACATAAAAACATTGATGTGAGAATTGAATCAAAAGCAATTGGAGGGGACTCAAGACGCTATTTAATCGGTGATGCTGCTCTCGAGAGTGTAGTTGGCAGTGACTTATATAATATGGACGTGACAAACGTTCAAAAACATAAAGAAAAACTTCCGATTGTCAACACTTTGGGAATTATTGCTGTTATGGCGGTGAAAAAACATTTCCAACAGATTGGTTCTCTAACTGATGCAGAAACAATAGAAGTGCAAGTTGACATGATAACAGCTCTCCCGGCAAGCATTCATACTGTGAAGACGGAAAAGGAGTTTTCTGAGAAATTTTTAAACGGTGTACACGAAGTTAAGGTATACGTAAAAAATCTAACGATCAACGTTCAGATCCGCTTTGAATCCGTACAAACCCTGCGTGAGGGGGTTCCTGCTATGTTTGCCATCATTGAAGATGGAAAAGGGAACTATCGCAATGATGACTTATTTAAAAGATTTAAAGAAGAGTACAAGTTGGAAAAAGTAGATGGTTCATACTTGCTAGAAAAGAGAATCTTACACTGTGATATCGGGGATGGTTCAACTGAATTAATTTTCACGCAAGGATACGCAGCTGACCCTCTAAAATCCAGTGGTGAAAAATTTGGTTTGGGACAAGCTATTGAAAAAGCAGCTGTAAATATGAGTGAAGAAGAAGGTATGGAAATCACTCGACAGCAGTACAGTAAATTTTTAAAAGGTGAAGGTAAACAAAGATTAGTAAAAGCGGCAAAGGAGCATTTGAATGCTGCGAAGTCAGAAGTTGTAGAAAGATTATATGACGTAATTACAAAGAAAGCAAAAGTATTAAAATATGAATTCGATGTACTGGTTGTGTATGGAGGAGCGTCTATTTTGTTAGAAGATTCGTTGTATCCGAAATTCAAAGATTTTTGTGATAAGAACGAAATGGAACTTTTATGGGCTCCACCTGAGTTTGCTACTGAAATGAATGTACAAGGCATGCAAATCTATCAGGAAATCATGAAAGAACAGGCGGATGAAGAAATTGCAGCTTCGGAAGATTCTGAAGAATAAAATTTAAATGCAGATAGGGGGAGGGGATCTCCTCCTATTCGGCTATGATTTTTATAGGCAGGAGGGAAATACATGGCTTCAACGAAAGTCTTGCAAATACGTGTTGGAATGAAATCTTCCGATGCTTTTAAGGAGTGGGTAGAGAATCAGGGGGAAGATGCGAATGAAAATGCAAAACGTGTATTGGAACATTTTATTTCAATTTATGGTACGGGAAACATAAATGAAAAGTCAGTTAAAATTAAAATGTCACAGGACTTTTTACTTGCCGAAAATGCTCTTGACGACAGGTTGTTTTCTAGATATGAGAAAACAAAGGAAGTGGCAAGTGACTCTCCGAAAGGGGATTATACTGAGAAACAAGTGGTTGTAAATGAATCGGTAACTGAAGAAAACAAGGTAAACCAAGAAAATGTAATAAAAGAAACTGAAAAAAAAGTGGAGTCAAAGCCAGATAAGGATGTGGCGACAAATGACAACCCAAGAAAAGTAAGGCAACGGAGGAATATTTCCGTAAATTAAATAAAAGAGTTCCTGATGAATGAACTGGCTCCCAAAAGTTAGACACGAGCGTGTCAGGCAGTCTTTTAGGCATGAGCCCGGTATTGAACCGGGCTCATGCCATTTTTGCCTTAATCCGTTTATGATTGTAATAGTAAATATACTGAGCCATTTGGTAGTGCCAGACCTGGTCAGAATGCAGGGTGAGAGAGTGCTCTTCCGGTAAACGTTCGAGGGCCATAGCCAACATCTCCGAAACGAGTTTATACACAGAACGAGACTTCACATTGTAAGCAATAATTTCGCCGTTGTACAGGTCCAGGACAGGGGAGAGATAGAGTTTTTCCCCATGTAGATGGAATTCTGTCACATCCGTTACCCATTTCTCATTCGGCTTCGTGGCAGTAAAGTTACGCGCCAGGATGTTTGGAGCGATTTTGCCCACATTTCCTCGATAAGAACGGTACTTCTTCATCCGGACTAGGCTTTTTAAGCCCATCTCATTCATGAGACGAAGAACGGTCTTATGGTTACAGATATAGCCCCGGTTGCGCAATTCCAGTGTAATCCGGCGGTAACCGTAACGCCCCTGATATTCCTCGGAAATCTGGCGAATCACTTCCTTGAGCTCACTATATTTGTCCACACGTCCCATTTGTTTGACCCGATAATAATAGGTACTGCGCGCCATATCAGCGACTTTCACAAGGTGGATCACCCGAAACTCATGCCTTAACTTATAAATCACTTGCGCTTTGTCTTGATCTGTAATCTTTCCTTTTCCTAAATTAAGGCTTGTAACAATTGTGTTTTTTTAATCGCAAATGTAATTATTTTCGATCAAAATGTAGGAATGATGGCTCTCAATCCCAGTACTACTAAGGGTTTTCGGGATCCGAAAAGGTTTAGAAGATTTAAAAGCTTATATGTTAAAACACATAAAAGGAGTGTGTTCTCATTTAGGAAGTTTAAGATATTTATATTAAAACATATACAAGTTCACGTTTTCCTAA
>NZ_JASATP010000051.1:0-40822 GCF_038440375.1 Bacillus sp. OTU530 | reverse complement strand
CATTTTGCTTTGATCCCCGTTTATGGCTGTAATAGTAAGGGCAGTTCTCCAGACCTGCCTGAAGTGCTCCATGCTCTCAAGCCCTTTAAGGTGTAAGACAAAAAAATTCCCCATGGCTGCGTTATCTAAGCGATTGCCTTTATAGGGTTCTCATCCTTTCAGTATATCTTGATGCAATTTTATTTAACAATACTAGCCCTGTTTGGGTTAAAGGGTCGAGGAATTGCCCTTCTACACTTGTTCAAGCAGCTCCACATAGGACGTTGTTTCTTTAAGTCATACGTAATAATCTCACTGTTATTAGAGGTCAAGAATCAGTGACAAATACATCTACTAGCCATTTATACAATATTGCTTTATTTATCCCGTATTCCCAAGCAGTCTATCTTAAGGATTTTTCACCTCCAAAATACATATTAGGTTACCTCTAATTTTGTTTCTAACGAATGTTTCTGCACAAAAAATGTGTCTCCGCTTGTTAGTCGTATACAGTGCAAATTTCTAGTTTTTCTTTTTTTATAATGCCTATGTAGGTTAGAGAGCGTTAAACCTTCAAAAGTTGTATTTCTATGAAAAGTCGGATAAACGAAAATAGGAAGTCGTAATATGGATAGTGATAAAATTCCAGGTCTATTAAAATTAAAAATGTAAGCGGAAACATTCAGTTTGGAGAAGGAGGAAATAGGATGACGGGAGTTACAGTGAAGAAATTGAAAACAGATGTCCAGTCGGTATCTGGGGCAAAGGTAAACAACAGGATCATAAAATTTAAAAGATTTTTGCCTCTTTTGATTATGATGCTACCCGGATTGCTTTATTTATTAATTAACAATTATTTACCGATGTTTGGAATGATTATTGCTTTTAAGGATATTGATTATGCAAAAGGAATCTTTGCGAGTGATTGGATAGGCTTTAAAAACTTTGAATACTTGTTTACTACACGAGATGCCTTTGTTATTACGCGAAATACTATCCTTTATAATGGGGGATTTATCATTTTAAATACTATACTGGCAATCGGTGTAGCGATTATGTTAAATGAAATAAAAAATAAACTTGCGAAAAGCTTTTATCAAAGTGTAATTTTATTGCCATTTCTGATTTCGATGGTTATAGTAAGTTACTTGGGATTTGCTTTCTTGAGTGAGGATGTAGGTTATCTTAACAAAACGATATTGCCACTACTGGGACTTGATGGGGTTTCATGGTATAACGAAGCAAAATACTGGCCTTATATTTTAAGTTTCATCAGCATTTGGAAGGGTGTCGGATTCTTGTGTGTTATCTACTTGGCCGCTATCATTGGGATTGATCAAGAGTACTATGAGGCAGCTACTTTAGATGGGGCTAATAAATGGCAGCAAATTATTCATATTACAATCCCATCTATTATGCCTGTCATTATCATGATGACATTACTTTCAATAGGTCGCATTTTTTACTCGGATTTCGGTTTATTCTATCAAGTGCCAATGAATTCAGGTGCCTTATATGATACGACCAATGTAATTGATACTTATGTTTACCGTGGATTAATGCAGCTTGGGGATATTGGTATGTCAGCAGCAGCAGGTTTATACCAATCTATCGTCGGTTTTGTACTCGTATTACTATCAAATTATATCGTTCGTAAGAAAAGTAAAGACAATGCATTATTTTAAACTGGAGGTGGATGAAAATGTATAAATCTGATCGTATAATACAGTGGATTTCTCATAGCTTTCTAATGGTACTTGCAGCAGGCAGCATTATTCCGTTTATCATTCTTTTATCTTCTTCTCTTACAGGTGAAGATGCGATATTAAGAGATGGATACTCCTTCTTTCCTAAGGAACTTAGCTTCGCAGCCTATGAGTATTTATTAAATAATTCAGCAAGTATTGTAAGGGCTTACGGGATTACAATTTTCGTTACTGTTTTTGGAACCTTTGTTAGCCTTGCGATAACGGCACTTTTGGCTTATGCACTTTCTCGCCGTGATTTACCTTACAGAAATGTTTTTGCTTTCTTTGTTTTCTTTACATTATTATTCAACGGTGGACTTGTTCCAACCTATCTTGTATATACACAACTTTTTGATTTGAAAAACACGATTTGGGCTTTGATTATACCGGGCCTACTTATGAACGGCTTTAACGTATTATTAATGAGAACATTTTTTATTACTTCCATCCCAGAGCCTGTTATTGAATCGGCACGGATGGATGGTGCAGGTGAATTTAGAACCTTTTTCTCCATCATCCTGCCCCTATCATTGCCTATTTTGGCAACGATTGGGCTGCTTCAAACGATTCACTATTGGAATGATTGGTTTAACGGCCTGATCTACATTACAGATCCATCATTATTTAGTATCCAAAATATCCTAAACCGGATGATTTCAGACATTCAGTTTTTAGCAAGCAGTGATTTGGGTACAAATGCCAGTCAGGCAGCTTCGCAAATTCCTTCAACAGGTGTACGTATGGCGATTGCTGTAATTGGAGTATTACCGATCTTAATTGCATATCCGTTTTTCCAAAAGTACCTAATAAAGGGAATTGCACTAGGATCTGTAAAAGGTTGATATTTCAATCTATCAAAGAATGGCCCCTGTCCCAAAGTGATGAGGGCTATTCTTCTTAACTAATAGAAAAGAGAATGGTGTACAAATTTAAAAACTCCTGGAATTAACCCCTCTATAGTTATATGAAAGGTTTATAGGTATACAGTAATGGCAGCATAGGAAGGAGCTATACGAATGGAAGGTTTTATAGGAGGAATTTATCGTGTTTCTGAGTGGGTTATGAGATTTATGTATGTAAATATACTGTGGATTCTCTTTACCCTTCTTGGCCTAGTGGTTCTTGGTTTTTTTCCTGCTACAACGGCGCTGTTCGCAGTTGTTCGTAAATGGGTAATGAAGCAGGATATTCCTGTATTTAATACCTTTTGGACAGTCTATAGAAGTGAATTTTTAAAAAGTAATTCTATGGGTTTGATTATTACTATTTTTGGATGTTTTCTATATTTTAATATAAAGATTGTGGAAGCGGTAACAATCCCGATATTAAAGTTACTTTATGTTCCTAATATTATAATCATCATTATTTTTTTATTTGTGTTATTGTATATTTTCCCCGTCCTTGTACATTTTGATGTTGGGATAAAAGGGATAATTAAAAATGCAGTTATCTTAATGACAATTAACCCAATCGTAACCTTCATAATGGCTGTACTTACAGGGTTTTTCTGTTTTATTCTATTTCATTTTCCAGGTCTAATTCCTTTTTTTAGCGGAAGTGTCCCTGCATTTTTACTCATGTTTTTTAGCAACTATGTATTCAAAAAATTCCACCAAAACCAAAGTGGAGACAATGTAAGAGGAGAGGTTTAGGGTTAATAAATAGGATATCTTTATTATGATAAAAAGGGAGTTAGAATAATCATTCTAGTTCCCTTCGTTCTTTCGGTGAAGGCATTGTTCACATATGTATCGATTTTTTGAGTTGTTTGTATTCATAAGTCGGATTAATGAAAATAGAAAGTCGTAATTCGAATAGAGAGAAGCCATTTTGTATCTTAGAATAAAGATATAAGTTCGCGATCTTATCTCATTTCTGAAAAGACACGATGAATAAAGATCACTTTGTTCTGTGTATTGAATTATGAAAGCGCTAATAGTTTCACTAGGATTTGAATAGATGAAATGAAGGAGAGTTGAAAATGTTATATCCTATTGTTACTGAAACACGTAGTATCATTGATTTAAACGGAATTTGGAATTTTAAGCTGGATTCAGGAATTGGCTTTGAGGAAAACTGGCAAAATGAAAAATTAAGCGACACAATTAGTATGGCAGTTCCTGCCTCTTTCAATGATATTGGGGTAAGTGCAAGTATACGCAATCATGTTGGCTGGGTTTGGTATGAAAGGGAATTTTCTGTTCCAGCTACTCTTCAATCTGAGCGTGTGGTTTTGCGATTCGGTTCGGCAACCCATCTGGCAAAGGTATATGTCAATGGAGAGCTTGTTGTCGAGCATAAAGGCGGCTTCTTACCGTTTGAGGCAGAAATAAATAAATTTTTACGAAAAGGGAAGAATCGACTAACTGTTGCTGTCGACAATATTGTTGATTACTCAACTTTACCGGTTGGTACAGTAATAGAAAGGGAGATTCCTGGTGTCGGCAAAGTAAAACGCAATCAGCCAAATTTTGATTTTTTCAACTATGCTGGCTTGCATCGTCCGGTGAAAATTTATACAACACCGAATACCTATGTTAAGGATGTAACGATTATAACTGAAATAGATGGGCAGGTTCACTATTCTATCGAGGTAGCCGGCACCGCACAAGTAAAAGTAAAGGTTATAGACGAATCAGGAACTGTTGTAGGTGAGACTAAGGGAGTTTCTGGTACAATCAATATTCCAGATGTAAAGCTGTGGGAGCCATTAAATGCTTATTTGTACACACTTGAGGTAGAGTTGGAAAATGACGGGAGAACTATCGATGTTTATGAACAACCGTTTGGAGTTAGAACGGTAGAGGTCAAAGATGGAAAGTTCCTTATTAATAATAAGCCATTTTATTTTAAAGGCTTTGGCAAACACGAAGATACACCAATTCATGGAAGAGGCTTTGATGAAGCTGCTAACGTAATGGATTTCAACTTGATGAAATGGACTGGAGCAAACTCATTCCGTACAGCCCATTATCCATATTCGGAAGAAATGATGCGTCTTGCTGACCGCGAAGGATTTGTCATCATTGATGAAGTACCAGCAGTAGGTATGCACTTAAACATGTTGGTGGTGTTTCTCGGCGGATCCAAACGGGATACCTGGAAGGAGCTTAAAACATTCGAGCATCATCAACAGGTGATCAAGCAACTAATTTTACGTGACAAAAACCATCCTTCTGTCGTTATGTGGAATATAGCCAATGAAGCAGCCACTGAAGAAGAGGGAGCATATGAATACTTTAAGCCGCTAGTCGAGCTGACCAAAGAACTTGATCCGCAAAAACGCCCGGTTACTATTGTTACTGAAATACAATCTTCACCTGAAAAGGATCAAATAGCGGAATTACTGGATATCCTCGCTTTTAACCGATACTATGGCTGGTATGTTGATGGTGGTGATTTCGCTTCAGCGAAAGAAAAGCTTCGTGCGGAATTTAATAGCTGGCTGAAACGCTGTCCGGACAAACCGTTTATGATGACCGAGTATGGCGCTGATACAGTTGCTGGATTGCACGATGTAGAACCTGTTATGTTTACGGAAGAATATCAAGTAGAATTTTATAAAGCAAACCATGAGGTATTTGATGAATTCCAACAATTTGTTGGCGAGCAGGTATGGAACTTTGCTGATTTCGCAACAAGTCAAGGGATTATGCGGGTTCAAGGGAACAAAAAAGGTATTTTCACCCGTGATCGTAAACCAAAGGCTGCTGCACACCTTTTAAGGAAGCGTTGGACAGAAATACCGGATTTTGGTTACAAAGGATAAAAGATTTCACAATGTCAAAGTATGGACTAATTCAATACTTTGACATTGTGATCAACCTGATTTGAAGAGGGGATTTTTATAAAAGGGATTTCATGAAATAAAAATATATAGAAAATGAAATTAATATAGAGATAGTTTCTAAATGGGTCTAAATAGGTACTAAATTAAAATTCATAATTGGTTTGCGGGACTAATTAGAAGCTCGAATCATATTTTTAAAAATTTTTAGAAGTTAATGAAAAGCATTACAGTTGTTTAAAAGGTTCGCAAACGAATGATATTAAGGGTTCTGGTGCAAAAACTTCAAGACCATTGCAAGTATCTCTAAATCTTGAACATACTGATACTATTACTCTAAAAAAGGTGTGTGATCGGTATGAAAAAGGAAAATTTGTTTAAATGGAAGCATTATCAGCCTAATATTATTTTATTAACGGTAAGATGGTACCTACGGTACAACCTAAGTTTTCGTGATTTAGTTGAAATGATGGAGGAACGGGGCTTATCCATTGCTCATACAACGATTATGCGTTGGGTTCATCAATATGGACCTGAATTAGACGAAAGAGTACGACGTCATCTTAAGACAACAAATGACTCCTGGAGAGTCGATGAAACGTATGTGAAAGTAAAAGGTCAATGGATGTATTTATATCGTGCAGTCGATTCAGAAGGGAATACCATTGATTTTTATCTAAGTGAATCAAGAGATAAACAAGCAGCCAAGCGCTTTTTCAAGAAAGCCTTGGCTGCTTCTCATATTTGTAACCCTCGTATCATAACAGTAGACAAAAATCCCGCCTATCCTGTAGCAATTCAAGAGTTAAAAGAAGAGAAAGGTATGCCAAAAGGCATACAAATAAGGCAAGTTAAATATCTTAACAATATCGTGGAACAGGATCATCGCTTTATTAAAAAACGTATTCGTCCGATGCTTGGCTTAAAGTCCTTCCGAACTGCCAAACGAATTATTGCGGGAATAGAAGCTATGCATATGATCAAAAAAGGACAAACTCTCCAAGGGGAGAAGTCTGTCCAAAGCCAAGTGAACCTCGTTCATCAACTATTCGGCTTTCCAGCATAAAATGGTTCCACTAGGAAATTTCTCGTCCCTTTGTATCTCTTCCAAGTGTTTGCACCAGAACCTTTTGTTAGAACAGCGTTTTAAATAAAAGCAGATGGTAACAAGAAGTTATAAGAGATTCTTGTTGCACCATCTGCTTTTTGCATTCTCTCAATAAGCCGAGTGTTCAAAAACATTGGTATCAGATAACAATCTCTATTGTTATCGTCATGTTAATCATGATTCTTGGGTTCATGCATATATATTTGTGTGCTTTAATATTTGATTCATAACACCCGATTAAGGAAGGTGTGATGATACGAATGTCAACAGTTAGTGATATATTCTACTTTAGCTCTTCTTCACTG
This sequence comes from Bacillus sp. OTU530, assembly GCF_038440375.1. Taxonomy (NCBI): domain Bacteria; kingdom Bacillati; phylum Bacillota; class Bacilli; order Caryophanales; family Bacillaceae; genus Bacillus; species Bacillus sp. OTU530. The sequence continues at coordinate 33,895 of NZ_JASATP010000051.1, read as the reverse complement.
AATTTATCCTTTGACTTAAGGCGTGCTTCATTCTTTCAGAAAAACAATCAAAACTTTATTCTTCAGCAATCTGTTAAACAATTGCCCATAATGCAAAATTTAAGTTTGCTTGATGTTTATTTGAGTAGAGGACATAGCGTGGAGACCCATTGGCACCCCAATGCGAATGAACTCGTTTATATGATACAGGGAGAGGCTGTCATTTCTACTCTCAATCCGTTTACCTTGCAGATACTCAGTTACCATGTTAAGCCGCCTCAAACGGTGTATATCCCAATGGGGTGGTGGCATTGGGCAATCGCAGAAATGGATCACACCCACCTTTTGGCTATTTTTGATAATAAAGACCCTGGGGTGATATATGGATCTGACATCCTGAGAAAGACACCTCCGGAGGTGTTTCAGGAGATATATGGTGTGAATGCTGCACAGTTAGCTGAAGTGCTTAAGCCTATTGATCAAACAGTTGTCATAGGTCCACCAAATTCAGAAGAAATACGATGGCGTATTGGATCGAAGGGAAATTTTTGAATTTTGCCAAGTGAAAAGATGTGGTAACGACTTGCCACAACGAGTGAAAGTTTTTTGTGATGTAATTCTGGTCATGAATCCCAGCGAAAATCCCCTTTTTATAAAAAAGGGGATGATGATAATCTATACAGGTTACAAAAAGAAAACATACCTGGCTTGATTTCCCCTTTTTGTTTTTGCAACAGTCTTTTTATTCAAACTGGATTTCGATATATCTATTTACCTTAAAAGGCTATTCCGCGAAAGGAATAGCCTTTTAACCTGTCGTTGCAGGTAGCGCAGCATAGGTGCAGACAGGTTGCAATCCGCCAACGTATTAATTGTTATTTGTATTGGAGATACTTTCTAATATGACTGCGGAAACTAGGAAGGTTCATGAATATTGTATTCCTATTCATAGTAGGTATAGAGATTACAGAAGGGGGAGGGCTATGCCAAATATATTCTGGTACTACGGACTCATTGTCATTGGGACGGTAATTATCGTCTATACAGCTTATAAAAAGAGAAGCGTAACTGATTTGTTTTCATATCTTGTATTTGCAACTGCTTGGTCATGGATAGGTGAAGCTATTATACTCTTTGTACTAAATGCTTATGCATATAAACCCGGACTTTATACAGACCCTTTTGCTGAAAATATCATAGGGCATATTATAGCCAATACAGCATTATGGGCTTCAACAGCGATTTGGGTAATGTATTTTCAGCCCTCATACCACTGGATTGGATTGATATCCATCGCTTTTATGCCGATAGAGGTTGTGTTTCTTAAAGCCGATGCCTACGATCATTATTGGTGGCACACATATATGACCGGCATTGCGACATTTATCTTTATGGCTGCTATGAAGAAGTGGTATTCCATAGTAAATAAAAAAAGACATAAATTCCCGCGAATCATAACATTTTGGACAATCGCATGGATCATTCTGCAAACTCCTACAAGCGTACTTATGCTTTTTGGAAAACAGTTTTTTCATGTGAATTGGGTTGAAAATACTTACCGGGACAGTACGCTATTTAGTGGTTTTTTGTATCATGTATGTATGGCTATAATTTTTATATTTTGTATTTATATACCAAAAAAGAGATATTGGAATGTGGTTCCTTTTTTTATTTTACTATTAGGTGATGTTATCCTCATAAACATGAGAATATTAGTTTTTTATGAAGATTGGAAATTGAGTTACTTGATTTGCATCCGCGCAGCAAGCGTACTATTTTTTATACTAATGGAAAAATTCACGTTGAGACAGGTTAAGGTTGAAAATCCGACTTAATCGGATTGCAAAATAGCTAGTTGGCGTCTACATACTACTGATCAGTTTGTGTGGGGAGGAAGGCTATATATTTTGTGAAGATTATTCATTTGTACATAGATATTATTTCAGTGTGGAGATGGTCCGACTGGATACGCGTTGTAAACCTTCAGCATTCTAGGAACGTTGAGTGTGCAGCGAAACTAAGCTTAAGATAACAAGTTTTTGAAGGCAATGGATTTGTGGTTGACCACATTTTATCCATTGCCTTTTAAAATTGCATCACCAAGGTTTCGAGGATTAAGCTCGAAAGTCAGCATTGTGCTCAAGCTTTTTGTATCCAATTATTGACTTAAATTCATGGTGTTAGTGTACTTAAGTTTATCACAAGCTTATTGTTCCAATTACCTTACGTGAATAGCATTGAAACCTCTACCTGATGTCCAACCATCATAAATTCCTTTGGAGACATTGCTGTTAGCTTCTTAAACATACGAGAAAAATAAGATGTATCATAATATCCTAGATACTCGGAAATCGCTACAACCGTCATATCTGTATTTATCAAGAGATTGCAGGCCTCCATTACCCGTAATTGATGAATATATTTAATTGGAGATTGCCCAATCACCTCTTTGAAAACAGAGATTGTGTATCCCGGTGATCGGTGGATTAGCTTGGCGAGCTGATCAATTTCTATCGGTTTTCGATAGTTTTCTAATAAAAAGCGCTCGATAATTTTTGCGTATTTTACTTTTATTGGTGTAATAGAAGGGCTTTCTAATTCTCGTGCAAACAGTCCAATTAATTCCTGTAAAATGCCAAGACAGATAAAATCACGGTGTGTTTTATCCCCTCTTATATCAAAGTATAATCGTTCAAATCGGTGCTTCATATATTCAAAACTTCTTGTTTTTATGTGGTGGAACTTTTGATCAATGGGGAAAGTGTTATTTGGAATTCCGTTGTCTTGTAACGTAAAGACAACCGTATATTTTTGGTGTAAACCGGATTCATGATTTTTCCCTTCACGGACAGTAGATGCAGGGATAAATAGAATATCCCCTTTTTCAGCAGTGATTTCTTTTCCATCTAATATATATTGTACATGACCTTGTGTTACTAAAATTAAGACATTGTAATCAATTTTTTCCATTTTTGTATGCCAATTTGGGATAAAGTTATCGAAAAAAACAGCAAGGATGGAAAGCATAATAAATCACTCCTAATATAGGGAAGTTAGATAAGTATAATATATCTTATTGGGATTAAGCTGTTATAAGTAGCTTTCTCCTTTTTTTGTATAACAATTTGGAAGGGAATTATTAAAATAAACAACAAGGATAGAAAGTATGACGAATTTCTCCTAACAGAGAAATAGGGTAAGTATAATATACAATATTTTTTTGCTGGAAATGATTATAACTCATTGAATTCTGAAAAATCGTACATGAAATCGGAGAAATGTACATGGAAGCGGAGAAATGAAAGCGCTTATAATAACTACCAAGGAGGGGATAAAGTAAGCGGAAACAATTAAGAGTTTCTATTTTTAGAGATTGTCTAAAAGTATAGATGAGGAGGGATGCCATTTTAAAAAAGGCGGCTAGTATACGCCTGTGTGTACTGGTTAACTTGAAAATTGGGGGACTTACCAGTGGATATGGAAGAAAGGTTTGCAGGGATAGCGCACTATTTAGTACTAGTTAAATAAAATGTAATTTGTATTCAGAATCAATAGCTGTCTTTTGTTCGTGAGTAAGCACTATATGCATAATTTTTATAATAACAACGGCTATAACATTCTTAATTTCCATTCAAATTTTGTTAGAGCTTGAGCGTTTCATCAAAGCCCCACTTAAGCAATGACAGGAAATGAATGATATTAAGCTATCAAAAATTGGGATGCAATCGAGAGATATAACGAAATAAATGGGGGGTATATTGTGGATAATAAACAAGTTCCATTAAAAGAAAGAATCAGCTATGGTTTGGGTGACACGGCTTCTAATCTTGTTTTTACAATGGTTTCAACATATCTCATGTTCTTTTATACAGATGTATTTGGTTTAAACGTGGCAGCGGTCGGAACCTTATTTCTAGTTGCACGAATCATAGATGCTTTTGATGGTCCCGCTATTGGTGTGTTAATTGATCGAACAAGTACAAAGTGGGGGAAATCAAGACCTTATTTTCTCTGGTTGGCTATTCCGTTTGCGGTTGTGGCAGTGTTGACATTTATGACGCCAGATTTAAGCCCATCAGGTAAGGTTATTTATGCTTATGCAACATATATCGTATTAGGCATTATGTATGCAGCTATTAATATACCTTTATCATCCTTATTACCAAGTTTAACAAGCAGTTCACAAGAAAGAACAGTTGTGAATACGTTTAGGATGGTTGGATCACAGATTGGTGCACTTATCGTAAACGCTGCAGTATTACCTTTAGTTGCATTTTTTGGAAAAGGAAACCAACAACAAGGCTTTCTCTACACAATGATATTGTTTGCATCTATTGCAGTTGTTTTATTCTTTACAACATTTGCGAATACAAAAGAACGTGTTCAAGTAAATGGAAATAAGCCTCTTCCCTTTAAGCAAGGAGTCAAAGCATTAAAAGGGAATTTTCCTTGGTGGATTTTATTATTTTTAAACGTTATTCTTTTTATTTCCCTCGTTGTTGCAAACCAATCTACTATGTATTACTTCACTTATAATCTAGAACGAGTAGATTTGGTACCTTTATTAAATGGATTATCCAGTGTAGCACTTGTCGGAATTATTGCAGTACCATTTCTTGCAAAAAAATTAGGGAAACGAAATACATTGCTTTTAGGATTCATCATTTCTAGCCTTGGTCAAATTATACTTTATCTTGGTTCAGAATCAGTAACGATTCCTATGATCATTACTGGCAGAGTGTTAGGTATGGTTGGGTTTGGGTTAGTAGGCGGATTGAAGTTTGCGATGATTGCTGACACGGTAGATTATGGGGAGTGGAAATCCGGAGTAAGAGCACCAGGATTATTAATGGCAGCCTCCACCTTTGGTGTGAAATTTGGTATGGGTATTGGGGGAGCAATCGGAGCATGGGTTCTATCAGCAGGTGGTTATGTAGCAAATCAAAAGCAAAGCGCTTCTGCGTTATCAGCCATTGAATTCAACTTTGTGTGGCTTCCGCTTATTTGTTACATTATTGGAATTATTGCGGTACTATTCTATCGATTGGACAAAGAAGAGGCAAAAATTACGCAGGATCTAGCAGAGAGACATGAAGCGGCTGTTTAATGGTATGAATCTACATTAATTATAGGAGGCGACTTCTCTTTGCACATATCTTATAGAAGAAAAAGGTGAGAACCATGTCTCATGAACAGAAAACCTCGTGTTGTTGTGCGAGCAGACCAAAGTCACCTGAACATAGGATTAGACAACAACATGATGTGATGATAAAGCGTGATAAGTCTGTGACGGAAGGAATGATTTATCTTTCCGGCGGGGAATTTTTAATGGGGACGAATAGTAATGAAGGATTTCCTAGAGATGGAGAGGGGCCTGTTCGAAACGTAAAGGTTAATCCATTTTATATTGATCCATGTACTGTTACAAATTCTGAGTTTCTAGAATTTGTGATGGATACAGGCTACAAGACTGAAGCTGAACTATACGGATGGTCGTTCGTCTTTTCTAATTTTGTTTCAGAACAAGTGGCGAAGACGGTGACGGAGGTTGTACAGAATGCTCCCTGGTGGTGGGCAGTTAAAGGAGCTTACTGGAAGGAACCAGAAGGGCCAGGTTCAAATATTACGGATCGAATGGATCACCCAGTTGTTCATGTATCTTGGAATGATGCAATGGCTTACTGTCAGTGGTCTGGGAAGCGTTTACTAACTGAGGCGGAGTGGGAGTATGCAGCCCGTGGAGGACTTGTGCAGAAGAGATACCCTTGGGGAGATCGGTTGCATCCCGATGGTAAACACATGTGCAATATCTGGCAAGGAACGTTTCCAGGAAAGAATAAAGGAGCAGATGGCTACTTGGGTACAGCCCCCGCAAAGTCTTTTCCTACCAATGGATACGGGTTATATAACGTATCCGGAAACGTTTGGGAATGGTGTTCGGATTGGTTTAGTCCGACGTCTTATATGGATGATACATGTGAGAGTCCGAGGGGGCCATCCGGCGGGAAAGCAAAAGTTACACGCGGCGGCTCTTATCTTTGCCATCAATCATATTGCAATCGTTACCGAGTTGCTGCCCGCAGCTCCAACACTTCGGATAGTTCAACAGGAAATATTGGATTCCGCTGTGCGGCTGATGCATAAACAATATATATAAAGAGAGGATGTTTTAATTATGAGAATGCTTATTTTAGATTTGGATTCATTACGACCTGACCATTTGGGGTGTTACGGGTATAATCGGAATACCTCTCCTAACATTGACAAAATCGCAGAGGAAGGGGTTCATTTTACCAATTACTATACATCAGATGCCCCGTGCTTCCCATCCCGGACGGCATTAATGACTGGGCGCTTCGGTATTCATACGGGGGCTGTCGGACATGGGGGAACAGCTGCATATGTACGGCAAGAAGGTGCTAGCCGGTCATTCTCAGACCTTCATACGTTTGATAACCTACCAGCTTTCTTCCGTTCAGCCGGATTAAAAACAGCACTCGTAAGTCCTTTCCCGGAAAGACACTCCGCTTGGACTTTCTATGCAGGATTTAATGAGGTGCATAACACAGGGAAAATAGGTATGGAATCGGCGGAAGAAGTAACACCGACTGTATTAAAATGGGTAGAGGATAATGCTGAGGAAGATAACTGGATGTTGTACGTAAATTATTGGGATCCACATACACCATACCGGGCACCTGAGAGCTTTGGTAATCCGTTTAAAAACGATCCTCTCCCAGATTGGATTACAGAGGAAGTGTTTGAAAAGCATAGGCAAAAGGTCGGCCCTCATAGTGCTCATGATTTGAATATGTATGATAATGCAACCTCTCCAAAATATCCACGTTATCCAGGAGAGATTTCGGATATGAACGGATTACGTGACGTAATTGATGGGTACGATTGTGGTGTTCGACACATGGATGATCATATCGGCCGAATCTTCCAGGCTCTTGAAGAAAAAGGAGTTATGGATGATCTTATCGTTATTATTACAGCGGACCATGGAGAAAATCTAGGAGAACTTGGTATATACGGTGAACATGGAACTGCCGATCAGGCCACATGCCGGATTCCAATGATTATCCGCTGGCCTGGTATGACGCAAGGACGTGTAGAACACGGATTACATTACCATTTAGATTTACTGCCAACTGTGGCGGAGCTTCTTGGAAAAGAACCGAGAGAAAGCTGGGATGGTACAAGCTATGTCGAGGCCTTAAGAGGAAGCCAAGCGAGCGGAAGAGACTATCTAGTCGTTTCCCAATGTGCCCATGTGTGCCAACGCAGTGTTCGCTTTGATAATTGGCTATACATTCGGACATACCATGATGGATTCCATTTATTTGATGAGGAAATGCTATTTGATCTCCAAAATGATCCACATGAACAATATAATTTGGCATTAGAAGAACCAGGTATCTGCATGGAAGCCGTCTATTATCTCAATCAATGGCATGATGAGATGATGAAATCGATGCCGTTTGATGTTGATCCGTTGTGGACCGTCATGAAAGAGGGAGGACCATTCCACGCGCAAGCAAAGGATTTAAAGAAGTATGTGAAACATTTAGAAGAAACCGGACGCGGCTGGGCTATTCCTGAATTAAAGAGAAGACATCCGAAGGCATTTGAAGAATCGAAAGAAGACAATTTTTTTAAAAGGGCGGCAGAGCTTTTTAAAATCTAATCCCAGTTAAGGGGATATCAAGGGAAATGTAACAGGTTTACGTTGGGGCAGGTGCATGAAATGATCATGTGCCTGCCCTATTAATCTATTAGATAGGGAGTTGAGGGTTACCGAAATTAGGAAAACGCTAGAGGGAGGGAATGGCTGACTCATGGAAGCCTTAAATAAAATAAAAAAAGTAACAGGAGAAAGTGTACAATATGCACAGCAGCATTTAGCAAATGAAAGAACTTATTTGGCCTGGATACGGACTGCTATTTCTATTATAGGAGTAGGGTTCTTGACAACGTCTCTGCATTTTACTATTAAAATTAGCTCAAATCATTATATTAATACTATAGCTATATTTTTAGGCATTTTCGCATGCATTGTAGGCATCATAACCGGAGTATTATCAACTATTCAATACTCAAGGAAAAGAAAAGAAATTCAAGCAGGTATGTTTATTCCTTCTAATTATTCTATTATCTTTGTATCTATTTTATTTTCTTTCCTGATTTTTATTATTTTTATGTATCTTTCCTTCTTATTATTTATGTAGTCCTTTTTTATAAAATCGGTAAACAGCTTGTACAAAAAAACTTTATTGGATTTTTGTGAGCTAATAAATATATCCTATAATCAATTGGAGACCCCCAAATGAATGCCTCTTTATTATAATTATTGCAATATTGGAGTAGCATTTTTTGATTCAAAGAGATAGTCCTTAGCCTAAAGGCAAAGCCTTTAGGCTATTTCAATTGTTCAGCTAATTGATATTAACTGCAAAAGAGATTAGCAAAATGTTGCGAGTTTCAAAATTAGTTGATAGAAGAGTCGGATTTTCTAATCATTAAAATTGGTAGACGTAAATAATCTGTTTCTTTTCTTACGTATTCTATAGTGCAAGATTGTGAAGTTTTTTTGAAAAATAGTTAATAAGCTTCTGTCAAAATGCGGCTTTTCTACCGCTACAAAAATAAGATATTAGAGGTTATTACTGGAAAAAAGACTATAATTTTAACTATAGCAAACGCTTACAAAAAATTAAAAATAAAATCAAAATTTCAAAAAAGAGGTGCTTATGATGTTAAATGGTGAAAAGAAAATTGCAAGACCTTTCAGATGGGCGATGATAGGTGGAGGCCGATTAAGTCAGGTTGGATATAAGCATAGAACGGGTGCATTAAGAGATAATACTGCTTTTACCCTAGTGGCAGGAGCCTTTGATATTGATGCAGAACGAGGGAAAGAATTTGGAGTAAATCTCGGCGTTAATGAAAATCGCTGCTATCCTGACTACAAAACAATGTTTGCTGAAGAGGCAAAGAGAGAGGATGGGATTGAGGTTGTCTCTATTGCGACTCCGAACGGAACTCACTATGAAATTTGTAAGGCCGCGTTAGAAGCTGGTTTACATGTTATTTGTGAGAAACCTTTATTCTTCACTTCTGAAGAAGGTGAAGAAATTAAAGAATTGGCGGAGAGAAAAGGAAAAATTGTTGGGGTAACCTACGGTTTTTCTGGAAATCAAATGCTGCTTCAAATGCGGGCAATGATCGAGCAAGGAAAAATTGGTGACATTCGTATGGTCGAGCTGCAGTATACGCATGGCTTTAGTGCAAATGATGCAGCTGATAAAACAAGCGATGCGCAAAAGTGGCGTATTGATCCTAAGGTTGCAGGACCAAGCTTTGTGTTAGGGGATCTTTCTACACATACCTACTATATGTCCCAGTTGATTATGCCGCAGATGAAAATTAAGAAATTATTATGTGACCGCCAGAGCTTTGTGGGAAGCCGCGCTCCTTTAGAGGATAATGCTTATGTTCTCATGCACTATGAAAACGGAGCAGTAGGAAGACTTTGGACATCCTCTGTCAATGCAGGATGTATGGATGGGCATAGAATTCGCATTGTAGGGTCTAAAGGAAGCTTAGAATGGTGGGATAACAAAGGCGGCGAACTTAGATATGAAGTGCAAGGTGAGCCTGCCCAAACCTTAATTCGTGCAATGCCTTATTTAGATGATAGCTGTAATGCTGATGAGCGTTTAGGAGCACTGCATGTAGAAGGCTTGTCTGATTCTTGGGCAAATATTTATCTCAAATTTGCCATTGCGATGGATGCTAAAAACCGAAATGATGAGGAAACATTAAAAAATCTCGTTTACCCTGATATTAATGCTGGCCTGGATGGCATTCGCTGGATTGAAAATTGTGTTCGCTCTGCAGACAACGGATCGACTTGGGTAGAGTTTGAGCATGAAAAGGCAGCATTAGTGTAAAAACCTTTGTATCCCTAGTATTGGAGAGCATGCGCTGAGCAGAAAACCGGTTAAACAAAAATTGAAAGCTCATCAATGGACAATTTTTTTCATAACTGTCCTAGATAAGCTTTAAAGCCCCACCAGTCAAAACAGTAAAAGAAACAACACTCAAAGTAGTATTGAAGTATTACGATTTACAGGCAGATCCCTGATGTGAAAATAGAAAAACATAAAGTATGAAGCTATAAAAAATGATTATAAATAAAAGGTGCTTCGAGGGAGCACCTTTTGTTTATATATGCAATATATAGTTTAGCCCTTATTTTACTTACAGAGCAATTACCTACGCCGCCTTTGTCTTCGAAAGCGTTTGCTTTTGTCTTCTCACTCCTGAAAGATACGATAAAATTAATACAAGGATAGTTAGTACTAACGTAATCGACAACTGAGGGAGCATTTTTCCTTGAAACACACTGTTATAAAAGAATCCGCCTAGGCATCCACCAAGAATAGGTCCTACAACTGGTATCCAAGCATAGCGCCAATTCGAATCTCCTTTACCTGGAATAGGCAATAAAAAATGTACGATTCTCGGTCCTAAATCACGGGCTGGATTCATTGCGGCACCAGTCGATCCACCTAAAGATAATCCGAGAGTAACAATTAAGAAACCAACAGCTAATGGATGGAGACCATCAGTAAACTTATTAGCACCAATAGAGAGTATCCCTAAAACGAGAATAAAAGTTCCTAATATCTCACTTAAAATATTAGAAAACGTATGCTGAATAGCTGGACCCGTTGAAAAGACACCGAGTATAGCTTTTGGATCCTTTGTTTCCTTCCAGTGAGGCAAATACTGTAGGTATACCCCTGCCGCACCAAACATTGCGCCCACAAACTGAGCCATTATATAGACAGGCACCTGATTCCAGGGAAAATCTCCTGAGGATGCAAGAACCAAGGTTATAACTGGATTCAAATGGGCCCCGCTGAATTTCCCTACAGCAAAAATGGCTGTAGCTACCGCGAACCCCCATGCAAATTGAATTGCTAACCAACCTGCATTATAAGCAAAAGACTTTTTGAGAGAAGCGCCAGCACATACACTTCCTCCTAAAAAAATTAAAATGGCAGTACCAACGACTTCTCCCCAAAAGGCAGTCATGACTAACTCCTTTCTATCTAAAGGTTTGAGATTAGACAGTAATGTTTTACTCTGTAAGAAAATGTAAATATTCAGTTGGAAGCCAATTCGACGTAGTCAGAAGTTTTAGGAATACAGTATAAGTGCAACTACGCCTCTGTCTTCGCCCAAGAGCAAGGCTCGCCAATCGGCGAGTTTTCTTTATAACGCATGACTATTTGCTTGAATGAAGAACTGTGATTGTTGATAGTTATAAGTAATTTTTGAAAAGTCGAATGGCTGGCCATTGGTTAGATGAATAATACTTTCAACGTCAAGTTTAGGCGCTCCATTCTCCAAACCTAAATATTCCGCTTCTTCTTCATTCAATCTATCCACACGAAGATATGAGTCTGAAAAGCCGATCTTTAAGCCCAACCCTTCCCTTATATAGGTAAATATGGATTCACAAACAATTTCTTTATTTAAATAGGTAATGATGGACTTATTATAATATGATTCCTCTAAACATAATGTTTGCCCGTTAATATATCGGATTCTTTTTACATAATAGATATCGTCATCGAGTTTAATATTTAAATTATGAGCCGCTTCTTGTGTTGGTTGTCTCACATCTAATTCAATTACTTTTGAAGTTATACTAAACTCTTCAAGATCCTTTTTAAATCCTTGATTAATAAGCAGGCTAATATATCCCTTTCTCTTAAGTCTTCTAACAAAAATTCCGCTGCCTCTGACTTGAAATATTACCCCTTTTTTCTCTAATAGATCTAAGGATTTCGTAATCGTACTCTTACTTACTTCAAATTCGGCCATTAATGCTTCTAATACTGGCAGCTTATCTCCTTGTTGGAGAGAGTTATCTTCAATATATTTTTCAATTTCTGTTGCGATTTGCTGGTATTTTAGCATATACATTCCTCGCTAGTTTATTTATTTCACTTTAGTTTTATTTATTTCACTTAACAATCAGAAGTATAGCATAAACCTATAAAAAACTCATTCAATAATGTTATACATATATAAATATTTTATTTAGGTATTGATTAATTGTACCGGTACAATTATAATTCGATTATACCGGTACAATAAAAATGTAAGCGCATAGATAGATTAAGGAGGGATTTAAATTGTCAGGGAAAGTCAGAGATTACCAACAGCTTGCAAAGGACATTTTAGAAGCTGTTGGTGGAGAAGAGAATGTTATTGGAGCTACCCGCTGTGCAACCAGACTTAGATTAGTACTGAAACGCTCTAATCCAAAAGCAAAAGAACAAGTAGCATCTATGCCTGGCGTAATCACAGTGGTGGAAAACGGCGGCCAATTCCAAGTTGTTATTGGGCAGCACGTAGGAGAAGTTTATGAGAAATTTGCGGGTTTAGTAAAACTTGACACATCTGATGACGCAGGCGGAAACAAAGGAACAGTATTAAACCGTGTAATTGCCACGATGTCAGCAGTTTTTGCACCATTTATATATATCTTAGCTGCGGCCGGTATTTTGCAAGGTGCGTTAATATTAATTAATTTAGTATTTCCTAGCTTTGCAAAGACAGGAACTTATCAGGTTTTTAGCTTTATATCATGGGCATCATTTACGTTTTTACCGATTTTTATCGCGATGACGGCATCGAAGCATTTTAAAACAAACATGTACATAGCGGTAGCATGCTGTGCCGCATTAGTTAGTCCGACATGGGCAGATATGGCAGCGCAAATTGCAACAGGAAAAAGCATCACTTTCTTGGGGATGGCCTTATCTAAAACTACATATACATCTTCTGTACTACCGCCATTATTCTTAGTGTGGATTTTATCTTATCTTGAGAAGTTCTTAAATAAGAGAATGAATGAGGTAATTAAACCGTTATTTGTTCCACTTTTATGTATGGTAATTATGGTACCATTAACAATTTTAGTAATTGGCCCTATTACAACAGCGGGAGCAAACGGAATTGCAAGCGGATACAATTTCTTGGCAGAACATGTACCTGCTTTGGCTGGAGCAATTATCGGCGGATTCTGGCAAGTAGTCGTTATTTTCGGTGTGCATTGGGGCATTACTCCTATGGTATTAGCGAATTTTGATTTACATGGCCGAGATTCATTTCAAGCGTATCAAACGATTGCGGTTATCGCACAAGTTGGTGCAGTGCTTGGTGTTATTCTAAAGACAAAAAACCAAGAAGTACGTAAAGTCAGTATTTCTGCTGGTGTAACTGGATTATTTGGTATTACAGAACCAGCAATTTACGGGGTAACTTTGAAGTTTAAGAAGCCGTTTATATTTGGCTGTATTTCAGGCGCCATTGGTGCTATCGTAGCAAGTTTCTTTAATCCATATTACTTTGCATATGCAGGACTGCCAGGACCGTTAACAGTTGTAAATGGTATCAGTGCAGACTATCCAATGTCTATTTGGGGAATTTTAATTGGGGTTGCGATTGCTGTTATTCTTCCGGTTGTTTTAATCCAAATCTTCGGATACGGCGAGGACACAGCAAAAAAAGCAGATAATGAAAAGCAAGAACAAGGTGGAGCTGATTTACAAGTAAATAGCCTGCAAAACAATGAAGAAACAGTAGCTGCTCCCTTTATCGGTAAAGTAATACCACTTTCAGAGGTTCCGGATGCAGTATTTAGTTCAGGTGCAATGGGGCAAGGGGTAGCGATAGAGCCATCGGGCAATAAAGTGTACGCCCCGTTTGATGGAACAGTTGTTATGGTTGCGCCTACAAAGCATGCAATCGGGATGCGCTCTCAATCGGGTGTTGAATTACTTGTGCATGTTGGGCTGGATACAGTAACCCTAGCTGGAAAACCTTTTACTTTGCATGTAAAAGATGGCGATAAAATTAAAAAAGGTGATTTGTTAAGCAGCTTTGATAAAGAATTTATCCAAAATAAAGGGTTAAAAACAATTACACCTGTCATTATAACGAATTCACATGCTTATAAAGAAGTTATTGTCGAAGATGTTAAAGACAGTACATTAGACCAGGAATTATTTACAGTAGTGAAATAAGGAGGAAATGAAGATGGGACAATTACCAAAAGACTTTTTATGGGGCGGCGCTTTAGCCGCGCATCAATTTGAAGGTGGCTGGAATCAAGGCGGTAAAGGGCCAAGTGTTGTAGATGTAATGACAGCAGGTGCACATGGCGTACCACGAGAAATCACAGAAACAATTGAAGCTGATAAGTTTTATCCAAACCATGAAGCAATTGATTTCTATCATAAGTATAAAGAAGATATCGCCTTGTTTGCTGAAATGGGATTAAAATGCTTACGAACATCGATCGGCTGGAGCAGAATTTTTCCAAAAGGCGATGAAGCTGAACCGAACGAAGAGGGTCTACAATTCTATGATGATGTATTTGATGAATTACTAAAGTATGGAATTGAACCTGTTATTACACTATCTCACTTTGAATTGCCGCTACATTTGGCAAGAGAATATGGCGGATTCAGAAATAGAAAAGTAGTAGACTTTTTCGTAAAATTCGCTGAAGTTTGCTTTAATCGCTATAAAGATAAAGTGAAATACTGGATGACATTTAACGAAATCAATAACCAAATGGATGTTAACAATCCAATATTCTTATGGACAAACTCTGGTGTTATGGTAAAAGAAGGCGAGAATGCGAAAGAAGTTATGTACCAAACAGCACACCATGAACTGCTTGCAAGTGCATTAGCTGTAGCAAAAGGAAAAGAAATTAACCCAGAGTTCCAAATTGGGGCAATGGTATCTCATGTACCAATTTATCCTTATTCATGCAATCCAGAAGATGTGATGTTAGCTGAAGAAGAAATGAGACAACGTTACTTTTTCCCTGATGTACAGGTTCGCGGTTACTACCCAAGCTACGCTTTAAAAGAATTTGAAAGAGAAGGATATAATATCAAGTTCGAAGAAGGCGATGACGAAATCCTAAGAAATGGTACAGTTGATTATTTAGGCTTTAGTTACTATATGTCTACAACTGTCAAAAGCGATGTCGTAAATGATAACACTGGAGATGTTGTGAATGGAGGATTACCCAATAGTGTAGAAAATCCGTACATCAAGGCTAGTGATTGGGGTTGGTCCATTGATCCAACTGGACTTCGATATACACTAAACCGTTTTTATGATCGCTATCAAGTTCCATTATTTATCGTAGAAAATGGATTTGGTGCTGTGGATACTCTAGAAGCGGATGGCTCCATCCATGATCCAGAAAGAATCCAATATTTAAAATCACATATCGAAGCATTAGAAAAAGCAGTCACTTATGATGGTGTTGATTTAATTGGCTATACACCATGGGGAATCATCGATATCGTGTCATTCACAACAGGTGAAATGAAAAAACGTTATGGCATGATTTATGTTGATCGTGATAATGAAGGAAATGGATCAATGAAGAGATATAAGAAGGATTCATTTCATTGGTATAAACAAGTAATCGAAACGAATGGGGAAGAATTATAAGATATACCCTGTTAACTTAGCAGTGAACAATAACCCGAATAATGGACGCTTATAAAAAAGTGCCTTATTCGGGTTTTTTATGTAGGCGGAATATGAACCAAATTATGAGGTAATACCTAAAAACTCATCTAAACCTTGTTTATACTCTTCGGTAATTCTTGATGGCTTTGTTGAGATTCGATCATAGACTTCCTTTGCATGATAAAATCAAAAGACTCCTTGTAATGAAGAATATATAGCAAGATATATTCTTCATTACAAGGAGAACCAATAGATAATATTCAATTAGCTGACAATTCTATAGTTGTTAATCCATTTGTGTTTCTCTTTTCCATTTCATTTTTAATCATTTGGATAGCATTTTCCATTACTTCTTTGTATTTTTCTTTTCCGTTCCATTCCATGTGAAAGATATTTTTACCTTCATAACCAGGGGCTTTACGGAACCTTGAAAAAATGGTGAATCCAGATAGAATTCGACATTCTGTAATTTCCCCGTGAACATCGGTAACCATAATGCAGATTTGATTTAACTTAAATTTTTGTCGGTTCATTCCCACACCGAGATAACCTTCTGATTTTTTACTCATTTTTCTAAGTACGCTTTGATAATATTTAATGTGTAGGATCCCTGTTAGGAATTGTAAAATCATAAGGGTAACAATAATAACCAATAACTCTTTCACTTTTATTCTCCTTGTTTAATTGCTAGATTGGAAATCTCCGGAATTATTCTTTTTGTCAGGATCTTAGGTGAGTTGGCAAAGTTTCCAATTGTCGAACCTGCAATATGTGGTGTTATCGTTATATTGTCGAGCTGTAAATAAGGATGATCTTGAGGTAATGGTTCTTGATCGTATACATCTACCGCTGCACCAGCAATTATTTTTTCTTGTAAAGCTTCAATCAAATCACGCTCATTGATTAAGCCGGATCGAGCACTATTGATTACAACTGCAGACCTCTTCATTTTTTCAAAGTGGACCTTATTAAGCATATGTTTCGTTTGTTCTGTTAATCGACAATGCATTGAAATGATATCTGCTTCTCTGACTAATGTATCCAAATCAACTTGGATATCTTCTGTTTCCCCCTTAAAGTAATCATCAAAAAAGATAATTCTCCCTCCAAATGGGCGAAGAAGGTTAGCGACCCTTTGTCCTATCGCGCCGTATCCAATGATTCCAATGGTTGATTCTTTCAATTCTGGAGATAAAATCCCATTTGGATAATATTTTTCCCATTTCCCATTTTTTAAATGATAGTTTCCTCGTGAAATATTCCGAATTTCGGACAAGATTAAGCCTACAGTAAATTCAGATACACTGGTATCACTTCTTCCAGGTGTATTAAATACTTTAATTCCTTTTTCTCCCGCATAGCGATAATTAACGTTTTCTATTCCAGCTCGAAGTACTCCTAATATTTTTAAGTTTTTACTTTTATCAATCACTTGTTTCCCTATCGGTGCAAATTGAGTAATGATAATATCATAATCCTCAATACTATCTACAATTTCAGCAGGTAAAGCAATGGCCTCGCTTCCCTCATGCTCCAACTTTATGTTATCCCTCTGTAAAGCTTCCAAGTCTTCATGAAGCCATTCCTTAATGGTAATTTCAACACCTTGATTACGTAATTCAACTAAACCTTTATCCATCATATCTTTCGTAATAAATAAATCAGAGATCGCTAAACATTTCATTGTTCATTTCCCCTCTCCTATTTACACTCTGGCTCGTATCATTACCTGCTACTCCTGTAACATTACTGATATCCTGAAATTACCTTTTGTGCTTGCTTTTTCAAATGCCTGCTGAATATTCGTTAATGGGACTTTCTCTTCTATTAAATATGAAACATCAATTCGTCTTTCGCTAAGCATTGCACCTGCATTATTAAAATCCTCTAAAGTAGAGCCAAAGGTTCCTATTAATTCTAAATTTTTATAATGAATTACATTTGAATCCACATTTAATTCAGGTACTGGATATCCGGCGGCATATAATAATATTCGTCCATGCTGATCCTTCACCATTTCTAAAGCCTGCTGATTAGCTGATGTTGCCCCTGCTGATACAATAACTGCATCTGCTCCACGGCCATTTGTCAACCTTTTCACTTCTTCTACAGGATTGGTGTTGCCAGCGTCAATCATTTCAAATCCCATTTTTCTTCCTATTTCCAGTTTCCTTTCTCCTCTTCCAGAAACAATCACTCTGGCCCCCATTGCCCTAGCAGCTGCTGCATTCAATAAACCCATCGTTCCCCCACCGATTACTGCAACTGTATCATATCCACCTCGCAATCTAAGCTTTCTCATACCATGGAGTACGGATCCTAGGGGTTCTACAAAGCCTGCTTCAGATGGCGATAAATCTGCATTCAGCTTCACAAAGCTTTTTGCATTTCTAATAAAATAGTCAGAAAAACCAAAGATTCCATAACACTCATCAGAATAATTCTTTCCAAATAGTTTTTTATTTTGACAGATTGTGATCATACCAGCTTTGCAGTTATCACATATGGCACAATAGTCATATAAGATACTTACCCGGTCTCCCACTTCAAAGGCATCTCCTGCTTTATCGCCCTTTGCAATAACAATTCCTGATGCCTCATGCCCGCCGGCCATTGGGTACCCTTGATGTTCCCTTAAACCGAGCCATTGTTGATAATCGGTCGTGCAAATATTACAAGCCTCTTGTTTGACCAGGAGTTCGTCTTCTCTTAACCTAGGTAGTTCCTTTACTCTTACTTCAGCATGTCCTTTTTCTGTTAAAACCGCAAACCTCATTTTATTGGGTAGCATGAATATCGCCCCTTTTTTTAATTACACCTAGCTTTCGTTATCACAAAAAGAATGAAAATCCATAGGCAACTAATACGGATAGGGGTCCTGTAATAACCCTTGAAAATAGGATAGCTGGAACACCGACTGAAATCGTTTCAGGTTTGGCTTCTCCCAAAGTTAAACCAACAGGTGCAAAGTCACATCCTACTTGAGCATTAATGGCGAACAGTGCGGGTAAAGCATATGCCGGTGGAATTGTGCCTTTAGCAATTTCTCCACCAATTAATACACCAACAATCGCTCCGATAACTGCTCCAGGCGCAAGCAATGGGGAAAGGAAAGGGAGACCTCCAATTAATGCTAGTATTACCAATCCTGTTATATTACCAGCTAATGGAGTTAGTACATGAGCTAAAATTTCCCCAATTCCCGTAAAGTTAATAATTCCAATTAAAGCAGCAACAAAAGCCATAAACGGTAAAATGTTCCTCATAACTGTATCTATTGTTTCTCTACCTGATTGGTACATAACATTCATAAACTTTCCTGCACCACGGCCAATCACATCAATAAGTTTCATAACAGGATTCATTTTCTTTACTTCAATAGAAGCTTGAGGGGCCACATTAATTTTTGATTCGACTGCAGGCTTCCTTTGTATATTTGTTTCTTCAACAGCCGCTGCAACAGTGGCTGCAACAAAGGCTACAGATTCTGATTCAGCTAATGCGATGTCATCGACAGATACATCGGACATAAATATATCTTCAGTCATGAACTTGGCAAGAGGACCTGATGGACTCGCTACCTTAACATTAATCGTTGGAATTCTAAGTCTTGGATAGGTTCCACAACGAGCAGTCCCCCCACAATCAATGACCGCACATAATGTTTCTTCTTTTTCTACTGGATTTTTAAATGAATCAACGGCAATAGCCCCTGTTAAATCCGCAATTCTTTGTGCAACAGGATGAATTCCTCCACCGGTAACACTTATGACATATTTTTTTTGAGAATCTGGTTTTAAAATGAATGGCCCTCCCCAGCCATTTTTCCCCTTTGTAACCTTTACCACATTGTATTCAGACATGTTTTATCCCCCCATATTATGCAACATTTTGTTTGGAAGCTTCATTGCGTTTCATAAGGAATGCTGTAATTTTCTCAGTTATAATTCCTCGCATTAGACTCACGGTAAGACCAGCTACAAGGTACAAAACAGCCAATTCAGATTGATTTCCAACCTTTGCAAAACCATTAGCAATTCCGAGGAAAATAAACAGCTCTGCTGAATTCGCATGTGGAAAAATCCCAGAGATCGGATGACAAAAAGACACAGCAGAATCATAGAATGCAGGTTTCTGTTTTTCAGGAATAAATCTTCCAAAGGTATAAGCCATAGGATTTGTTAAGAAAAACATGCTAAGGAACGGTATGAGTGTATATCTAAATATGGTAAAACGAGAAATCTTTTTCATGAAACCAAAGATTCTCTCCTCGCCGACCAACTTAATAAAAGCGGTTACAATTGTAATCAAAACTATAAGAACAGGAATAATCCCTGTAACAAATCCCATAAATACGCCGGCACCCTCTTTAATCATTGCCATAAATCCCTCTGCTAATTTAACAAAAAGCTCCATTATTTATCCCTCCCAATTAAAGAACTTGTTAAATACTTGAACTTTTTCAGAATCACTATTTAAGCACTATATAATCATTAACCTTAAGTTCTGGATACTCTTCAGGAGTTACTAAAATGGCTCCTGGAAGAAGTTCCTGTGAAGTGTCATCTTTAAAATAAATTGAAAGGTGACCTAGATCTTCAAAATTTTTATTAGCAAGTGACCCTACTTTTTCAATCTTATAGACTTTATTTCCAATTTCTAATGTCCCACCCTCAACAATTGAGTTTTCCGGTTGTTGTTTTACTTCATGAACAACTGAAAATTCCTTTAATTCAGGTGGAGCAGCTGGACCGAAAAGGATTAATAAATTTTCTTCTCTAAACTCTGGAGCAGCTGGACCAATTTCTATAATTTTTGTTTCTAACATAAAAGTTTCTCCCTTCATCTAAAAAATTTTTTATAAATATCGAGTTCCTGCCGACAAAATGAGGATACTGTATGATGATACATTTTCTAGAAGGTAAAATTCTGATTTCCTTACGCTAAGGGTACTTTTGACCAAAAAACCTTGTTTTAGGTATATCAATTTACAGTAATTGTCTTAGCGTATAAAATCCGCGAAATGTCGTCAGGATCCCGAATGAAGCACATAAATGGAATAACTGCATAAGAATAGATTTCATTAGGAATCTATATACCTCTTTCAAACAAATGTAATCTTTGCACAGAACCGGAAGTTGAGGACTATCTATTTATCTAGTACTTATATGAGAGTTGAGACGTGTTCAAAATGCGCAACGTCATGTTCCGGATGGGTTATCTTTACTTTTTCTACTTTTACTTAATACCCATTTGTGAGATTTTTGTATCCGCTTACAAAAAAGATGCACATACTCAATCATCAATCAATATGTTGCAGCACCAAACAGAGTTCATTATTTTTTTAAAAAGATCAGAAGGATTCGATTCTATGACAATCGATATAATGATTGCAATAATTCGGAATATACAGATAGAATATTCTAATTTATGTAACAGCCCCCTTATCAGTACTTTTCCCAATGATAGTTAAACAAGCATTAAAGTTATACTAATAATCCTCAAGCACTGAATCTGTATTATGCTAATTTACACCAAATTTGTTCCTTTTTGTTAATTTGGGTTAATTTATATTCAGTATACTATCATGACTTTTATACAGAAGCAATAACATTTTTTATAGTTAGTTAATTTTGTTATAAAATCAAAATTATTTTTATTTTCAGTTATTTTTTAGTGAATAACTTTTTTTATGCTTCTAATCAATTAATGGTTACTTTTCGCATACAAAAAGAGCGTTTCTACTATAAAAAACTTCAAGAAAAGATCCCTGCAAAGGAACTTACTACTGTTATGAGGGGGATTTATTTTGATTTTGAAGTATGGGATGTTATTGAAGAACAGTCACAAAAACTAGGATGTGGAGGAAAATCCAAATTGGTGAATGAGACTGTCAAAAATTATTTACAACGGAACCAGTAATTTCCTCGAAAAAACTTAGTCTGGACCTATTTTTTTCAGCAGGGGAGGGAAAACAAGTCCAAGCTAAGTATACAGATGTCGTAGCTTTTGTGACTTTGATAAGGAAAGCTTAGTGACATCATTCCTCACTAAGCCAGTTTTTTATTTCATCTGTCACTTCAACATGCATCTTATCGTTGCCTGGTGGTGCTTTAATAAATAAAATGGTTGTTCCTGGTTGTGAACGTTGGGCGTATTTAATACCTGGTGGAGTCACATAAAAGTCCCCTTTACGAAAGGTATACTGCTGACCTGTCTCTACATCCTTATATTCTGTCATACCACTGATTATGTACTGATATTCGTATGCTTGAGTATGATAGTGCGGCAATTCACTATAGAATTCATCATATGAGGTAATGCCAATTTCCAAATTGTCATCCTCTATATGCTCAAGCGCCTGAGGGCGTGATAATTTACCTACTAAGTATTGTCTAGTAGTATCTTCTAATGCCTTTGTAATCTGTTCATTCTTAATAATATGCATTTGTTTATTCATCTAGTTCCTCCATAGATTTCATAGTATCTTTTCCCAATCATTAATTGATTTATCGTATAAAGGCTTTACTCTCTCCGCTGAGAGCATCTTGAATTCGTATCTTCTGGGTTACGTGAATATTTAAAGAATCCAACTTGCTTAGCGCAATAAATTCTACCCTTTTTGATTCATCACTAATTACTAGTGAACCACCTATAACCTCGCATAAAAAGCAAATCGAAAATTGTTGTCGAACTTCCCCATCTTTATATGCTATGACATGATTAGGATCGCTGTACACTCCAACTAGTTGTTTTATCTCTACATCAAAACCAGTTTCTTCCTTTACCTCCCGCTTGATTGCTTCCTCTACGGTTTCTCCTGGTTCCATTTTTCCACCGGGCAAAGACCACTTTTCATTATCCACTCGTTCTTGAAGTAAAATTTCCTGTCTGTTATTAACAATTACAGCTGAAACAGCAGGAACGATTGTTTGTGGTTTTGGGGCATGTTGATCGTAATAATAATCCTTTCTATTCATTTTTTGCTCCTTTCCATTTCTTTAATATTATTTCACAAAATTTATTGACAACCCTTTCATTTAGTTTTATTATAAGCACATGGCAGTAACATATGATAAACACTGTGTCATATGTTAATAAAACGAATCTTTTGTTACTGTCTAAGAAAAAAGTTAAGATATTTTTCATTATAGATAATGTTGAAAAATTTAACAAACAATAAATTATTTAGCTCGTCTTATTTTTTAACTTTATTATTAGAAAACGATTAAAAGGTTGAATTTTAGAAGTATTTAAAGGGGGATATAACAATGTCAATTTATCAACAGCTTTTAGAAAGAGAACGTGCGAATGAGCCAATTAAAGTAGGTGTTATCGGTGCTGGACAAATGGGATTTGGGATGATTGCTCAAATTTCTAGCATTCCAGGCATGGCAGTAACAGGAATTAGTGATATTAATGTTGAGGCTGCACAAAGAGCTGCAGATTATTATAATTCAAAAGCAGCTAAGAAAGAGCAAATTGTTGTAACAAATGATTTCCGTCAAGTGATTCAATCCTCTAACGTGGAAGTAATTGTCGATGCTACAGGTGTTCCGGAAGTAGGAGCAAACATTTCTCTTGAGGCGCTGCTAGCTAAAAAACATCTTGTTTTATTAAATGTTGAAGTGGACATCACAATTGGTTCTATTATGCATAAGATGTTTGACAATGCTGGGTTGATTTACACAGGTTCAGCGGGTGATGAGCCAGCAGCAACACTAGAGCTATTTGAATTTGCGAAAACAATGGGTATGGAAGTATTAGTTGCGGGTAAAGGAAAGAATAATGCATTAAATGTGACAGCAAACCCTGACACTGCAAAAGAAGAAGCAGCGAGCAAAAACATGGCTGCTCACATGCTTGCCGCTTTCCAAGATGGTACTAAGACAATGGCTGAAATGAACCTATTATCGAATGCAATTGGATTCGTGCCAGATGTAGTTGGAATGCACGGAATCGCTGGAGATCTTGATTCAGTTGTGAAAGATCTAGATTTGAAAGAAAATGGCGGAGTATTAAATAAATTTGGCGTAGTTGAGTATGTAGATGGTCTTGCACCTGGAGTGTTTGTCATTGTAAAAGGCCAAAACGAAGGTGTAGCACATGAATTGAACTACTTGTTGAAAAAAGGCGAAAGAGATCATCACATCCTATATCGCCCATATCATTTAGCAAGTTTGGAAACACCAATCTCTATTGCAAAAGCGGTGTTGGAGCATGACTCATCTATTCATCCTCTAGGCGCACCAATTTCTGATACTGTTGCAGTTGCAAAACGTGACATTAAAGCTGGAGAAACATTAGACGGTATCGGAGGTTATTGTGTACGCGGCGTGCTTGAAACGCATCAAGACATGAAGCAAAACGGTCATATCCCGATCGGTTTAATCAGTGGTAATGTTGTAGCTAAGAAAGACATCCGCCAAGGACAGTTCCTAACAACGGATGATGTAGAGTTAGACACTAATACAACAGTTTGGAAATTACGAGCGCTTCAGGACCGTTTATTCCCTACGCAGGACCTGCGTGAGACAGTACTTTAATCGTAGTGTAATGTAAAGATCGCTTTGGTTTGTAAGATGGTGTTGCAAAACTTATAGCTTTAAAAAAGGGTTACAAGAGTTTTGCAACACTGTTCTCGTGCTAAATGAGCAATTGGGAAGGAGGCCGTTACTCTTTATGGAAATTATCATTATTTTATGTGGCTTATTAATTGTTCAGCATGTACTGACTTTCATACAAGTTCGATACTATCGCAAAAACATGGATAAAATTGTGAAAAAATACACCCGGAAAAAAGGATATTATTTATTCTCTGGGATGGAAAGAAGACAATTCCGCCCAGGGGCAATCGTTATGCTTGTTGTAGATAGTAATTATATCGTTCAAGAATGTTATGCGGTTAATGGTTTTTCTATCCTATCAAAGTTTAAAGAAGTAGGAAATTACAAAGGACAACATGTAGGGGCCGTTATAAACGAAGTGCAAGAACAAAATATAAACAAAAAAGGAAAGCGTAAACAACTACCTGCATTAGGTGCGGCTCTTACAAAGGCTGCTGAAAATGCTTTATTATCAATATCTAAAAAAAATATCTCTACGGTGTAATGGGAAGGAGTGTTGAGTTCGATGGAATGGATTCAATGGTTTGGAGAGCATTTTATCGGAATGTTTGATGCCGGTGGAAAACAGTTTATGGGGTTGTTAACCGGGATTGTTCCAACGTTAGTTGTTTTGTTAACGTTTACGTACGCAATGATCAAATTCATCGGGGAAGAGCGAGTGAATAGGGTCATTCAATTTGCTGCAAAATATACAATTTTAAGATATACGTTAATGCCGATGTTATCTATTATGATGTTGACTAACCCAATGGCTTATACATTCGGCCGATTTGTACCAGAAAAGCAAAAGCCAGCATTTTATGATTCTTTAGTTTCCTTCTTGCATCCTGTTACTGCTCTGTTTCCTTATGCAAATGCAGGTGAGCTGTTCGTGTATTTGGGAATTGCCAACGGTATAAAAGAAGCTGGTTATTCTATGTCAGAACTTGCTGTCCGATACTTTTTAGTGGGAATCGTTATTATGCTGGTGCGTGGCGTGATTACAGAGATGATCACAAAGTATCTAGCGAGAAAAATGGAAGCGAATTCTTAATTTAGGGAGGGATTATGATGGGTGCTCGCGCAATTTTTGTTGATAAAGGTTCAGGGGGCTGGGGAAGAGGCCTAAGGATTGAACCAAAAGGGAAAAAAGTAAAGGTTGTTTCTGTTACAGGCGGAGGAATCCATCCTGTTGCTCGAAGAATAGCTGAATTGTCAGGAACAGAAGCTGTTGATGGATTCAAAAACTCCGTACCGGAAGATGAAATGATGTGTGTAGTAATTGACTGCGGGGGGACTGCGAGAATTGGTCTGTATCCAATGAAACGTATCCCGACAGTTGATATTCTTCCGTCTTCTCCGTCAGGCCCGTTGGCTAAACATATTACAGAAGACATTTTCGTTTCAGGAGTTACAGAAAAACAAATTAAGCTAGCAGACGAACAATCAGGAGTTACAGAGGGTCAACAAGAAACGGAAGAACAAGAAGCAACGAAGAACTTTGATACAAAAGATAAAGAAAGCTTCAAAAAGAATTATGAAGAGCTTAAAAAGGAAAAGCTAGATAATAATGATAACTTTTTAATGAGATTTTCAAGAGGGATCGGAAAAGTAACAGGAACGTTTTATCAAGCGGGCCGAGATTCGATTGATATGCTGATTAAAAATATCATTCCATTTATGGCATTTGTCAGTATGTTAATCGGAATTATTAACTACACGGGAGTTGGAAATTTAATTGCTAACTTCTTGTCACCTCTTGCAGGCTCCCTATGGGGATTAATCGCGATTGTTGTGGTGTGTACCTTGCCATTTTTATCTCCAGTGCTTGGTCCTGGCGCGGTAATCTCACAAGTTATTGGTGTATTAATTGGTACACAAATAGCTGCAGGGAATATTCCGCCTCAGTTCGCATTGCCAGCTTTATTCGCAATCAACGGACAAGTAGGTGCTGACTTCGTACCTGTTGGTTTATCACTTGGTGAAGCAAAACCTGAAACCATTCAGTATGGTGTACCTGCAGTATTATATAGCCGTTTAATCACAGGTATTCTTGCGGTTGTCATTGCTTATGTTGCAAGCTTTGGAATGTATCAACAATAAGCCTATATCTATTTTATAAGTATTGAGAATATCAGTAACATTTGATGTTGCATAATATTACAAAAAAATGGAGGAACTAACATGTATAAAAGTATTGTAAAAGAAATTGGGGCATTAGCTTTATCATTCGAAGAGGAAAAAATTGTGGTTTTATTTGGTCCTCAAGCGACGCAAGAGTTAAAAGAAATAGCGGTTATCCATGAGTTAGAAGGAAACAGTTCAGAAGAACCGATTAAAGAAGGCGGAACGCTCCAAGTTGATGATCAACAATTTACAATTACAGCTGTAGGGTCTGCAGCAAATAATAATTTAAAGGAGCTCGGCCATATTTCAATCTATTTCTCGGAGCCGGCTGAACAAGTTCTCCCAGGAGCTGTATTTGCTAGCCCACACGTACTTCCAAAGTTTAAAGAAGGCAGTATAATTGAATTTAAGGGTTAGTGTAACAAGGCCCTCTAGAAGTGAGATATTAGAGAAAATGAAAGAGGGTGTATTAATGTGTCTTCTTTTGAAGATAGAAGAATACTCGTCAAAATTGCTCATATGTACTACGAAGAGGGGGCTACCCAATCGCAGATTGCGGATGAAATTGGAGTAAGTCGTTCCCTTATCTCTAAGTACCTTGCCAAAGCTAAAGATCTTGGTATTGTTGAAATTATTATCCATGATGATACCATTCATCCTTTTAGGCAGCTAGAAGGAAAGCTCGAACGATTGTATGGTTTACGTGAAGTGGTATGTATCCCGAATCTCGGAAATGAGTCATCCAAAAGCCGACTGGGAGCTGCAGCGACTAAATACCTATTAAGGGTAATTCGAGATGGACAAACCATCGGAGTTTCGGCTGGAACGACTCTACATGAGGTAGCCGAGGCTATGTCCACGAATCAGCAGTATCCAGCTGTTACCTTTGTTCCCCTAGTTGGAGGAATGGGAAATGAGAGGGTAGATATCCATGCAAACCATATTGTCGCAAAGTTAGCCGAGAGTATGCAAGCTCAATACAAGCTCCTTCATGCTCCAGTAATGGTGGATTCTAAAGAAGCAAAAGAAATATTTATGAGGCAAACCTCCATTCAAGATGTTTTTAACTTAGCTACTCAATCCAATATAGCAATTGTGGGGATTGGGGGAACGCCAGAGCACTCAACCATGGTACAGTCTTATTTAGGGAAGGAACATCAGGAGCATTTTGACCATACAGATATAGTTGGAGATATTTGTTACAATTTCATTGATAAGAATGGACGGACAGCCCATAGTTCGTGGAATGAAAAAGTTATTACGTTGGAATTAGAGAAACTAAAAGAAATTCCCCTTATCATTGGAGTGGCTTGTGGATTAGAAAAGGTACAAGCAATAAAAGCAGCATTGGAAGGTAGATTGGTTCATGTACTAGTTACAGATGAACAAACAGCCAAGGCTTTGTTGGACCAAGTCTAAAAGCAGTTCGGGACGAGATATTTATACAGTCGTCCCGTTATTTTTTTGCACTTTAAGAAAATATAAATTTCTAGCTGGAAGACAATTCGACGTAGTGAGAAATTTTAGGAATGAAATATAAGTTCAACTACGCCTTCGTCTTCGCCCGAGGGCAGAGCTCGCCAATCAGCGAGTTTTCTTTACACTTTAAGAAAGTATAAATTTCTGGCTGGAAGACAATTCGACGTAGTGAGAAATTTTAGGAACAAAGTATAAGTGCAACTACGCCTCTGTCTTCGTCCAAGGGCAGGGCTCGCCAATCGGCGAGTTTTCTTTAAAAATAAAGAAGAATTCAAGTTGCAGATATTACCGCTTCTGGTGATATTGAATTTGGCATTATCGAATAGGGGGAAAGAAAGTGAAAGTAGCTATTGCATCTGACCATGGCGGTATAATTATTCGTAAAGAAATAATTTCCTTGATGGAAGACATGAATATCGATTATATAGATTTAGGCTGTGAATGCGACACATCTGTTGATTATCCAGATTATGCGATTCCAGTAGCTGAAAAAGTAGCAAATGGTGAAGTAGAACGTGGTATTCTGATTTGTGGTACAGGCATTGGAATGAGCATTGCAGCAAACAAAGTAAAGGGAGTTCGCTGTGCGCTTGTGCATGATACGTTTAGCGCTAGAGCAACAAGAGAACATAACGATACTAATATATTAGCGATGGGAGAGCGCGTGATCGGTCCTGGTTTAGCTCGTGATATTGCAAAAGTATGGTTAACAACCCCTTTTGCAGGTGGTAGACATGCAACACGAGTTAACAAAGTCAAAGTATATGAAATGACTCATAAATAGAGTGATATTATCCTTCCTGTGTATACAGTTTTATTGGATAATTCTATTATCTGTTGTGAGTAGAAAGTTTCACACTTTAATACGGCGAAGGAGCTTTCCTTTACGGCATTATCATGGCAGTTTCCTTACGGGATATGCTTGTGGTAATGCCGTTTTCTTTGGCATACATCTGGAATTCCTTAGAGGTATAGATACTTCCATGATCAGAGTGAAGAATGACAACCGTGGCATCACGCTTACGTATCGCCTGTTTGACATAGCTGAGAAATTCAAGGTTGCAGGCATCTGTAATGGTGAAGAGAGATAAGGCACAACCTCCAAATAGGGGATACGTTACAGTTGTAAACCAATTTTGATTCCGTGAAGTTTCTTCAAATTCTCTTTGGGGAGAGTTAGGAGATACAACCGGATCCGCTCCTGCTTTCTATATATTTTTTCTTCCACTAGCCCTTAGATAATAGTCCATACGTTAATCCTACATGGAAATCCAATCGTCTGACAGGCGCTCAGACTGTTATCACAAAGTTTGATTTCCACTCCATTTGATCTCCGCTAGGTAATATACTCTTGTGATCAAAACAAACAAACCTCCCTTGGTTCGCCTATTTAGTATGCGAATCAAAGGAGGTTTTTTCATGACCTATTATTAGGGCTCACTTCACTTTAGAGTACAGGGGATTCTGTGTCTACCTTCTAGAAGAGATCATATCACTCCTTAATGCATGTTTAACATATTTGTCTAGCTGTTTGGATTACCTCATAAACAGTTCTGTCCTGCCCATTCTGTGCTACGTACGACGTCATTAGCATTACTATCCGCTACAATTAGTTGTTTTGTGTCTGTATTTATTCCAATCCCTCCAGGGTCTCACCTGATCA
The DNA here is from genome assembly GCF_038440375.1 of Bacillus sp. OTU530. NCBI lineage: Bacteria > Bacillati > Bacillota > Bacilli > Caryophanales > Bacillaceae > Bacillus > Bacillus sp. OTU530. The sequence goes on along the minus strand of NZ_JASATP010000051.1, from coordinate 4,456 downwards.
AACACCATTTTTCAATATCCACTCGTTCTCAATATGGAATTTTATAGGTGTTGCAGATCGTCATTACCGCTGAAATAGCAGGAGTAATCAAGCATATTGACCGTAGTAATAACCCTTTTTATTCATTCTCTGAGCCTTTCCTTGTTCTTTATATTATTTCACAAATTTTATTGACAACCCTTTCATTTCGTTTTATTATAAGCACATGGCAGTAACAAATGATAAACATCGTGTCATATGTTAAATAAATTCATCTTTTGTTACTGTTTATAAAAAAAGTTAACATTATCTTTTTAATGTTAACTAATTGAACAAAAGTTACATTTCGAGTTGTCTGGTATGAGAAGTGCTAATGATAACTTGATAGAGGCAGGTTATGTAACTAGGTTCCAATTTATAAATGGTTTTATTTTCTACTTTTATATAAAAGTAATTAACATTAAAAATTTTCAGAACTTTTTAAGAGGAGGATTTAACAATGTCAATTTATCAACAGCTTTTAGAAAGAGAACGTGCGAACGAGCCAATTAAAGTGGGTGTTATCGGTGCTGGACAAATGGGATTTGGTATGATTGCTCAAATTTCCAGTATTCCAGGTATGTCTGTAACAGGAATTAGTGATATCAATGTTGAGGCTGCACAAAGAGCTGCAGATTACTATAATTCAAAAGCAGCTAAGAAAGAGCAGATTATTGTAACAAATGATTTCCGTCAAGTAATTCAATCTTCTAACGTGGAAGTAATTGTCGATGCTACAGGTGTTCCAGAAGTAGGAGCAAACATTTCCCTTGAAGCATTAAGATCTAAAAAGCACCTTGTTTTATTAAATGTTGAAGTGGACATCACAATTGGTTCTATTATGCATCAGTTGTTTGACAATGCTGGGTTGGTATACACAGGTTCAGCAGGTGATGAGCCAGCAGCAACACTTGAGTTATTTGAATTTGCAAAGACAATGGGCATGGAAGTACTCGTTGCTGGTAAAGGAAAGAACAATAAATTGCGTACCACAGCAAATCCTGATACTGCAAAAGAAGAGGCAATGAGGAACAAAATGTCTCCTAAGATGCTTGCTGCTTTCCAAGATGGCACAAAAACAATGGCTGAAATGAATCTATTGTCTAACGCGATTGGATTTGTTCCCGATGTAGTGGGAATGCACGGAATCGCCGGAGATCTTGATTCCGTTGTGAAAGATCTAGATCTTAAGGAAAATGGCGGGGTATTAAGTCAATTTGGAGTAGTTGAATATGTGGATGGTCTTGCTCCTGGGGTGTTTGTCATTGTAAAAGGCCAAAACGAAGGTGTAGCACATGAATTGAACTATTTGTTGAAAAAAGGTGAAAGAGATCACCATATCCTATATCGTCCATATCATTTGGCAAGTCTAGAAACACCAATTACCATTGCAAAAGCGGTTTTACAGCATGAATCATCCATTCACCCTTTAGGCGCACCTATTTCTGAAACTGTTACCGTTGCAAAACGTGACATTAAAGCTGGGGAAACGTTAGATGGTATCGGAGGTTATTCTGTACGCGGCGTTCTTGAAACGCATCAGGACATGAAGCGAAACGGCCATATTCCTATCGGTTTAATCAGTGGTAACGTTGTAGCTAAGAAAGACATCCGCCAAGGTCAGTTCCTAACAACTGATGATGTAGAGTTAGACACTAATACAACAGTTTGGAAGCTAAGAGCGCTTCAGGATCGTTTATTCCCTGTACAAGATTTGCGCGAAATAACACTTTAATAGTAGCGTCATTTAAGGATTAATTTAATTTGTAGATGGTGTTGCAAAACTCATAGCTTTAAAAAGGTTTACAAGAGTTTTGCAGCACTGCCTTTATGCTAAGAGAGCAACTGGAGACAATACCGTTCTTTTTTAAGGAAATTGCCATTATTTTATGTGTTTTGTTGATTATTTAATAACATCTTTAGTGTAGCGGGAAGGAGTGTTGGGTTCGATGGAATGGATTCAATGGTTTGGAGAACACTTTATCGGAATGTTTGATGCCGGTGGAAAACAGTTTATGGGGTTATTAACCGGGATTGTTCCAACGTTAGTTGTTTTGTTAACGTTTACGTACGCAATGATCAAATTCATCGGGGAAGAGCGAGTGAATAGGGTCATTCAATTTGCTGCAAAATATACAATTTTAAGATATACGTTAATGCCGATGTTATCTATTATGATGTTGACTAACCCAATGGCTTATACATTCGGCCGATTTGTACCGGAAAAGCAAAAGCCAGCATTTTATGATTCTTTAGTTTCCTTCTTGCATCCTGTTACTGCTCTGTTTCCTTATGCAAACGCAGGTGAGCTATTCGTGTATTTGGGAATTGCCAACGGTATAAAAGAAGCTGGTTATTCCATGTCAGAACTTGCTGTCCGATACTTTTTAGTGGGAATCGTTATTATGCTGGTGCGTGGCGTGATTACAGAGATGATCACAAAGTATCTGGCGAAAAAAATGGAAGCGAATTCTTAACTTAGGGAGGGATTATGATGGCTGCTCGTGCAATTTTTGTTGATAAAGGTTCAGGGGGCTGGGGAAGAGGCCTAAAGATTGAACCAAAAGGGAAAAAAGTAAAGGTTGTTTCCATTACGGGCGGAGGAATTCATCCTGTTGCTCGAAGAATAGCTGAATTGTCAGGAACAGAAGCTGTTGATGGATTCAAAAATTCCGTACCGGAAGATGAAATGATGTGTGTAGTAATTGACTGCGGTGGGACCGCGAGAATTGGTCTGTATCCAATGAAACGTATCCCGACAGTTGATATTCTTCCGTCTTCCCCGTCAGGCCCGTTGGCTAAACATATTACAGAAGACATTTTCGTTTCAGGGGTTACGGAAAAACAAATTCAGGTAGTGGACGAACAATCAGGAGCTACAGAGAGTCAACAAGAAACAGAAGAACAAGAAGCAACGAAGAACTTTGATACAAAAGATAAAGAAAGCTTCAAAAAGAATTATGAAGAGCTTAAAAAGGAAAAGTTAGATAATAATGATAACTTTTTAATGAGATTTTCAAGAGGGATCGGAAAAGTAACGGGAACGTTTTATCAGGCAGGCCGAGATTCGATTGATATGCTGATTAAAAACATCATTCCGTTTATGGCATTTGTCAGTATGTTAATCGGAATTATTAACTACACGGGAATTGGAAATTTAATTGCTAACTTCTTGTCACCCCTTGCAGGCTCCTTATGGGGATTAATCGCGATTGTTGTGGTGTGTACCTTGCCATTTTTATCTCCAGTGCTTGGTCCTGGCGCGGTAATCTCACAAGTTATTGGTGTATTAATTGGTACACAAATAGCTGCAGGGAATATTCCGCCTCAGTTCGCATTGCCAGCTTTATTCGCAATCAATGGACAAGTAGGGGCTGACTTCGTACCTGTTGGTTTATCACTTGGGGAAGCAAAACCTGAGACCATTCAATATGGTGTACCGGCGGTATTATATAGCCGTTTAATCACAGGTGTTCTTGCGGTTGTCATTGCTTATGTTGCAAGTTTTGGAATGTATCAACAATAAGCTTTGATGTTGTAGAACTTTACGGAAAACAGAGAAAGTAGCATAGACAAAAGTATTGTAAAAGGAATTGGAGCATCAACCTTATCAAATTGGAAGATAGTGTTGATGTACCGACTGATCGCAAATGCTTTATTAAACTGGATTTAAAGGTAGTCCGGGGCGATATAGATAATATAATCGTCCCGTTACTTTTTAGAAAATAAGAAAGAAGGCGAATGTAATATGAATCTATCTACTGAACAAGTAGCCATTGAACAATTATCTATTTCGGCAATTCGAACACTCTCTATAGATGCAATTGAAAAAGCAAATTCAGGCCATCCTGGGATGCCGATGGGTGCTGCTCCGATGGCGTATACATTATGGGCACAATTTATGAACCATAATCCACGCAATCCAAAATGGTTTAACCGGGACCGTTTTGTACTTTCTGCAGGTCATGGATCTATGCTTTTATACAGCATGCTTCATCTATCTGGCTATGATGTAACGATGGATGATCTAAAAAACTTCCGTCAATGGGGAAGCAAAACACCAGGACACCCAGAATACGATCATACTCCTGGCGTAGATTGCACAACAGGACCGCTTGGACAAGGGATTGCTACAGCTGTAGGTATGGCTATGGCGGAACGTCACTTAGCTGCAAAATATAATCGCGAAGCATACAACGTAGTAGATCATTATACATACGTAATTTGCGGAGACGGTGACTTAATGGAAGGTGTTTCAGCTGAAGCATCCTCTTTGGCAGCACATTTAGGCTTAGGGCGTTTGGTTGTATTGTACGATTCCAATGATATTTCCTTAGATGGCGATTTAGATCGTTCCTTCTCTGAAAGTGTAAAAGGACGTTACGAAGCATACGGCTGGCAATATATTCGTGTAGAAGATGGAATGGATGTTGCTGCA
>NZ_JASATP010000050.1:0-41087 GCF_038440375.1 Bacillus sp. OTU530 | reverse complement strand
GTATTTCTATCCGGGTGCCAAAAATGCAACCATTCAGCTTACGTTGTATAACTTCTCAAGCATGTACAATACGCAGTGGAACCTGTTGTTTACAAATATCGTGTTAATCTCGCTTCCGCCACTCATCCTATTTATTTTCTTTAACAAGAAAATCGTGGCAGGTATGACAGCGGGATCTGTGAAGTAAAAGGATAAGCATGGAGAGTTTTCATAACCTATAGATCTCTCTATCCTCCTTTTAGTTAAAAGACGCAGCAATATTAACTGAAATAACTGATGAAGAGATTTCCTACTTACCTCGTCAGATAAATATTTCTTACATTCAGATTAGGAACGGCAAATGCAGCCGATACAACGAACGCCTTCCTGGATACCTATTTATCATTCTAAGTAAAGAAAAGGGGAGAAACACAGATGACTAATTTACAAGTAATTGATGTAACATGTGAGTATAGAAAAAACCCGCTTGGAATTGATGTGAAACAGCCGCGTATAAGCTGGCGTATTCAGTCAGATACTCGCGGCACGATGCAGATCGCTTATCGGTATCAGGTTGCTTTAACGGAAGATGGTTTTGAACAGCCGCTATGGGATACGGATTATACAAAATCTGATCAATCGATCCATATTGTATATAACGGTCCTGAGCTTGCATCAGGGACGCGCTATTATTATCGAGTAAAGGTATGGGACAACTTTGGCCGTGAGTCAGAGTGGAGCGACGTTTCCTGGTGGGAAACTGCATTGTTTGAGGAGAGCGAGTGGAAGGCAGAGTGGATTACGCCGAATCCGGCAGAATTAGATCCACTCACAAAGCCTATCTTTTTGCTGCGGAAGCAGTTTGAACTGAAGGAGAATATTGCTTCTGCTCGTGTTTATGCGACAGGTGTTGGTCTCTATGAATTGTACGTAAACGGAGAGCGTGTGGGAGATGAATTGCTTGCGCCAGGCTGGACGAGCTATAGTAAGCGGATTCAATACCAAACATATGACGTAACCGCCCAGCTTTGCGGTAATGCGAATGTGATTGGTGTTATGCTGGCAGATGGCTGGTACAAGGGAGATTTAACGTGGGAAGATAAGCGTCATCTTTACGGAGATAAGCGTGCTGTATTGCTGCAAATGCATGTTCGTTACACAGACGGTACAGAAGAAGTTGTTGTAACAGACACGACATGGAAGGCAGCTACAGGACCTATTTTATATTCCGAGTTGTATCACGGGGAAACATATGATGCTAGACTTGAGAAAGACGGCTGGAGCAACGCGGATTTCAATGATGCAGATTGGCAAAGTACAGTTATTTCGCAGTTATCGATTGGCAAATTAGTAGCACAAGAGAATAGTCCAACTCGTGTAACGGAAACAATCCATCCAGTTTCTGTGTTTGTGACACCTGCCGGGGATACTGTGCTTGATATGGGCCAAAACATGGTTGGCCGTATTCGAATGACAGTAAATGCACCAGAAGGAACGAAGATTGTACTGCGTCATGCCGAGGTGCTTGATAAGGAAGGCAATATTTATTTTGGAAATCTTCGAAGTGCCAAGCAAACTGTTGAATACATTACGAAGGGTGAAGGTGTAGAAACGTACGCACCGCATTTCACATTCCAAGGCTTCCGCTATGTAAAGGTCGAGGGATATCCAGGTCAAGAGGACGGATTGTCGCTTGAGCATTTTGTCGGTGAAGTCATCCACTCAGACATGGAGCCAATCGGTGAATTTGAGTGCTCTGATCCAATGGTGAATCAATTGCAGCGTAATATCGTTTGGGGACAAAGAGGGAACTTTGTGGATGTACCGACGGATTGTCCGCAGCGTGACGAGCGTCTTGGCTGGACAGGCGACGCGCAGGTCTTTATCCGTACAGCACTCTTTAACTACCAAGGCGGACAGTTTTTTACAAAATGGCTCCGTGATCTAGAAGCAGATCAGCTTCCAAATGGAGGGGTTCCTTTTGTTGTTCCAAATGTAATCAACGGTGATTCCTCTGCAGCATGGGGCGATGCAGCTGTAATTTGCCCATGGACTGTGTACTTATGCTATGGGGATACGCGATTGCTGGAAGAACAATACGGCAGCATGAAGGCATGGGTCGAGTATATTCGTGCGCAAGGGGATAATGAATATGCTTGGAACACTGGCTTCCACTTTGGTGACTGGCTTGGCCTTGATTCAAAAGAGGACAGCTACTTCGGTGCTACACCAAATGAGCTAGTTGCGACTGCCTACTATGCATATTCCACACAGCTTCTTCGCGATGCAGCACGTGTGCTAGGTAAAACTGAGGATGCTGCGATATACGGAGAACTTCTTGAGAAGATTAAGCAATATTTTGCAGATGAGTTTTTAACACCATTAGGCCGTTTGGCTGTTTCGACGCAGACGGCACATGTACTTGCGCTTATGTTTGACCTTGTTGATGGAAAGAGAAGAGAGCGCGTTGCTCATGACTTAAATGAACTTGTTCTAGAAAATGACTATCACTTAACGACTGGCTTTGTTGGTACACCATATTTATGCTTTGCGTTATCTAATAATGGTTATCATGAAACGGCAGTGAAGCTGCTGCTGCAAGATACGTATCCATCTTGGCAATATTCTGTCACAAAAGGGGCAACGACAATTTGGGAGCATTGGGATGGAATTAAGCCGGATGGCTCATTCTGGAGTGATGATATGAACTCATACAATCACTACGCGTACGGAGCGATCGGGGATTGGATGTACCGCGTGATCGCCGGATTAGATATGGATGAGACAGTGCCAGCTTATAAGAGAATCCGCATTCAGCCAAGAATTGGAGGCAGAGAATTGACACACGTACGTGCTGCCCATGATTCTATGTATGGAAAAATTACTTCTGCTTGGAATATCACACATGAGGAAGTAACGGTTGAGGTTGAAATTCCTGCGAATACAACGGCAGAAATTCTACTGCCAAATGCAGATTTACAGGATGTGAAAGAAGGCGGTACAGCATTAACTGCGCTAGAAGGTATAGCTAGTCTACAGGAAACAGAAGCGGGCGTAAGCTTTGTCATCGGTTCGGGATCTTATCGCTTTGTATATCCAAACAAGCGAGGACTCAACCCAGTCTTTTCTCATGATACAAAAGTGATTGACTTGCTTGCAGTAGAAAAGACAGCAACGGTATTAGAGGCGCATTTCCCAGGCATCTCTAATCCTCATGGCGTTCTTGCTTCTTTAAGAACACAGTCGCTTCAAAAGCTAATCGAACATCCGATGTCACATTCTACAGAGGATAAGCTGGATGCAGTGCTGAAAGAGCTAAATGCTCTTGAGTGGGAATTAGAAACTGTAGAGAAATAAAAAATATCTGCTAGGAAAAGTCAGCCTATGCTGGCTTTTTCTATTCTAATAGCAGAAAAGCAATTGAGGCTATGAATCGCAAAAGTGGCAAATTTGTTTGTAAGGCTACCGGAAGCTTTGCGGGGCAGATTTAATCAAGGAAAAGAGGAAGTAACATGTACGAACATATTGTTGTGTTTAAATTTAATGAAAACATCACCGCTGAAAAAGAACAGGATCTTCTTAATCAGCTTAAAGCATTTAAAGGGAGAATCTCTGGAATTGTAGAACTTACAGCAGGGATTAATACGACGGGAGAACTTGAGGCAAAACAAGGATATACTTTGGGATTACGTATTACCTTTGAGGATAAGCAAGCACTTGATCATTATTTGCCGCATCCAATTCACCAGGAGTTTATCTCTTCATTAAATGGCGTTATAGATAATGTTATTGTAATGGATTATGAGATTTAAGACTTCGGCCCTGATGAAGAACTTGAGTTAAGCAAAGCAAGACTGCAAACAGATTTTGCAGTCTTTTCATTCTCCGCTTCGTGTTGTGACGCTTGCTGCAAATTCTGCAGATAATAAGAGCCAGATATATTGCTGAAAGAGCTAAATATAACAGTGCATTTCACAACAGGCCGAATGCTTACAGCGTTCGGCTTATTGTATGTACATTAAAAACTTCTAGAATAAGGTGATAAGCCCTTATGTATCCTTCTTGGCAAATCAGGACAATAAAAAGACGATTTAAGTTATTCTTTTTGCTGCTTGTTTCCCTTATTCTACAACTATAAGGAAACGTTTTCGGAATAAAGAATGGTACTCTACAACTAGCTAAGCATTGTTTATCATAACTGAAAATGGAGATGTTTGGTAATGGGAAGAAGCTTATCAAGGGAAGGAAAAGGGCTATGAAGAAGCTATTAGACGCAAAGGTAATTCATACTGCATACGGCTTGGAAGTATATTTAGATTCAGTAAAAAGTATTGAAATAAAAGAAGTTCATATTCCAACTATAGATAGTCCATTTTATGAGGCCAAGTTTGGGGTTAAATATTTTCTTTTAAGAAAAGAAAATAATTGTAATAGTCAAAGAAATTATTTCTATATTCGCATGAATCCGGATTTCAGTTCAATTGTATTAAAAGAGACTGAAACAGAAAGTTTATTTGCGGTTAAAAATGATGATGAGAGAAAAGCAACAAAGAAGCTTCTAGGAGAATGGTTTGTTAAAACCAATAATTATAAAGAGTGTATCAATGAATTCATAACAGAAGTAGAAAAAGAAGATACCTCACATACAGCGGAAACTATAAAGTTTTTAGAAAAATTACTTGAAGTAACAACCGAGGATATTGAACAGGCTTCTGTAGAAAAACCAGCTGCTTGTAAGTGATCTTAAATAACCTTTGTGGGAGAGGCGGATTGCTAGTGATAGAGGAAAAGATTGTAGTGTGTCTTCCAAACGGTCTTCAGGCTCGAATAGCTACAGAATTTGTGCATAAGGCAGCGGCTTTTAGCAGTGAGATAAAGGTAGTTAAAAATGAAAGGCCAGTAGACTGTAAAAGTATTATGGGAGTTATGGCCTTAGCGATTAGAGAGGGAGAAACAGTTACAATTATTGCAAATGGAAGGGATGAACAAGCGGCCATTGTGGCTCTAGGAGATTTCCTTTCCGGTAAGAAATGATGATTTTAAAGGAAAGAAAGACTCAAAAGGGGATAGAAGGTTCCTTACTGAGTCTTTCTTTTTTGTGCTTTAAGAAAGGATAAATTTCTAGTTGGATGCTAATTCGACGTAGCGAGAAATTTTAGCAATAAAGTATAAGAGCAACTACGACTCTGCCTTCGCCTGATGGCTCACCAATCTGTCAGTTTTCTTAACAAAATATTTGTTTCTCAAAGAGATCTATTATAATAATGTTGAAAAGTCTTGGTAAAGCAGAAGAAATGGCAAAAGCAGTATTATTCATGGCTTCTGATGATTCTTCATTCATGACTGGCAGTAGTTTAATCGTTGATGGTGGGTATACGGCGCAATAATGAAGTTAGAAATTTATACGTTCCTATAGTGCAAAAAAATCCCTCCTTATTTAGGAGGGATATTACTGTTCTATATTCAATAAAAGGGGGGAAGGTATGCTTGAAAAAAATTCTATCCTCTTTAGACAGCTTGTCTGCCTATCATTTAAGCTTTCGCTGCTTTTAATTGTTCTAATTGCAGCTCTACCTCAGGCTGCAAAAGGGTGTTTATGCTAGGCTGCCTGTGAGCGGCAAAAGTCTGGCTGGCTTTTGCTTCTGCCTCTAAAGCCAGGATGCGATCCTCCATTCGGGCAAAGCCGCGCATTGCATTGTCTGCGCTAAAGGAATGGATTGCTGTTTGGATGGCCTTTACAGCCTTTGCTGTATTCGCCCTTGTAATGAGCTCCTGCTGCTTCAGCTTCAGTTCTTCATACTTGTCCTTCAGCTCTTTTACTTTTTCAGACAGGTTCGCAGTTTGTGCTTGGATGGTCTCCTGCTGCTGCTTGTACGATGCAAGCTTCTGCTCCTGCACAATTTTCTCCTGCAATGCTAATTTAGCAATTTCGTCCTGATTTCGGTCCACAGCTAGATTTGCCTGTCTGACACGCTTTTCAATAATTGTCTGCGTTTCTTCCACAAGCATTTCATACTTTTTCTCCAAAAACAGCTGATCAGAGAATGCCTTCTGAGCTCTTGCAAGCTGTTCCTCCATTTCGCGCAGATATTGTCCCACCATGCTAATTGGATCTTCTGCCTTATCAAGTACATCATGAAGATCAGCAAGTACAATTTGTTTCATACGTTTAAAAATACCCATCTTATTTCTCCTCCTTATGGATCTTATGTTCCCATTCATCTAAATAATCAAGTTTTTGTGAATCTAAGCTAGCGAATCCTGCGCCTGTTGTTTGTACAGAGCTTGCAGAAGAAGCATTGTCATTGCGACTGATTTTATACGTAAAGTAAGCTACGACAAGAATCACTGGCAGAATCAGTACCTTTGGCAATATGAGAGCAGCTCCCAAAGCCATTAGTGCGATTCCAATCCATTTGCGGATACGATTGCTGGCTGCCAGCTTCCAGGTAACCCAACCAGCTACGAAAGCCCTGCCTCCAGAAGGATATTCATTCCCAAAAAGCCATGCATATGTCCATGTCCACGGAATCCTTCGCCCCCGCGGAATTGCCCGCCTTGGGAGAAGCCGTTGCCTTGGAATGGCTGCATACTTTGCGAATGAAAACCAGTTCCTCCAAAGACATTAAAATGTTGAAATGCGAGGGGCGTAATCACAAATACCACTGCTGTAATAAACGCCCACATGAGCCATTTTCCTTTTTTCATCATTATCACTTCCTTTTCGATAAGCTACCTTGTCTACACTTTGTATAATAGGAGAGAAAAAAGAAAGTATAGTGAAATTGTAAAAATCAAATTAAATTTATAATCATTTTTTTCTAAGCTGGGTGCAGCTCTAAATTATCCACAACAACGATAAAGATGGACTTTATACCTTCAGCATAACTGTCTTAAAAGAAACGTGGCGTTACATTTTTGTCACGAATGACTTTCGTTGTTACATGAAACTAAATATTCTCCGCTTATATACTGGTTCCCTAAACTGAATTACTATATTTTTATAGTTTTTCATACGCGAGAAAGAGACGGCTAGGCTTATAAGAATACAAATGCCTGCTGCTTAACGAGAGAAAGGCACTGTTCGGTTAGTTGCTAAAGTATACAAAATAATTAAGGTGGAGGATGATAACATGGATTATACAATGAACTTATATGTAGTTAGACATGGTGAAACGTACTTAAATCGATATAACAAGATGCAAGGGTGGGCTGATAGTCCATTAACTGAAGAAGGGAAAGTTATTGCAATCGAAGCCGGGAAAAGATTGGCGAATGTTCAGTTTGACCGTGTGTATACCAGTGATTCAGGAAGAACAGTTGAAACAGCTGAATTAATCCTCCAACAAAATAATCACAGCAGTAGCCTAGCAATCAATAAAAGAAAAGCATTTCGAGAAGTCTTTTTTGGCAGCTTTGAGGGAGAACATTCTGAGGTCACTTGGAATAAGGTAGCCCAAGACAATGGCTATCATACGTTTAATGAAATGTTTCGAAACCATAGCATAGAAGGAATAATGAATTTCATGAAGGAATCAGATCCACTTCATCATGCCGAAAATCATCGTGAACTCTGGGAACGGCTTGAAAAAGGGTTAGATGAAATCGTATCTGAAAGTCAAAGCAATAGTGAAAACATATTACTTGTGACTCATGGCGTTATCATAAGAAACATCATTAGTAAATTTTCTGATGAGTATAATAATGAATTGGAAATTAAAAATTCTAGCGTATCGATATTAGAATATTCAAGTGATATGTTCAAGGTTATTTCTTTTAATCAGTAGAGACTAGGTGTATGTTCCGAGATGTTTGTTTTGGTTAAATAAGCCTTATCTAACATAAAGCTGCTTTATGTATGCAGAGGAGTTATCAAAGAAGAGCTGATAGTGACATGTGCTTTTATAAGTATCTAAAAAAAGTCTTTATTTAAAAAAAGCTGGAGGGACAAACTAGTTTTGAAAGGAGGAAATTATGGAAAAGCATAAAAAAGTACCGGTACATTTAAGTTATGAATCAGATGGAAAAATAGGCAAAAAAAACAATAAGATAAAGGCTAACAGAAAAGATCAGGCTGAATTTTTTAATACTACACAAAACAGTGAATAAAAATAAGAACCTGCTTACAATTCAATGTAAGCAGGTTTTTATTTTGAAAATTTGCTGGAATTAAGATTTATGGGTTATATGAACTGAAATTTTGTTAGGAATTCTAACATATTATGGTAAGTTTGGTCAGGTTAGTTTCGTTTTTTACAATAAAACAGGCTAAGGAAACGATTATTCTTAAGAGGCAGAAGCGGTAAGAAAAAACTAAAAAATTAGTAATGCTTAATTTTTAATTGAGGATTAAGAACTTTTTGTAATAGAGAAATTTATAAAAAAGGGGAGTAAACATGGAAAAAATAACATTGGATGTGGCAAAGAAATTAATTGAGGGAGCAGAAAACGAAGCAAAGCAGTTAGGAGTAGCGATGGTTATTAGTATTGTGGATGAAGGCGGAAATCTCATTGCAACACACCGCATGGATGATGCATGGCTTGCAAGTATTGAGATTGCGGTAAATAAGGCATGGACATCCGTTGCTTTAAAAATGCCAACAGAGAATTTGGCATCAGCTACTGTACCACAGGCAGAGCTTTATGGATTAAACACAACAAATAATGGGAGACTAGTGGTGTTCGGGGGAGGAATTCCGCTTGTTAAAGCTGGAAAAGTGATTGGTGCTGTTGGTGTAAGCGGTAGTACGGTTCCTCACGATATCCAAGTGGCACAAGCAGCTGCTGAAGTATTTGAGGGGCTAAAAAGTTTAGTTTAATCTTTTATAAATAATCGGCTTGAAAGTTAACCAAGTGAATATTTCTTCTAGTTCTAAATAAAGAAATAATAGCATGTAATGATTCTTGAGTATTGTCTAGTGCCATATAATCATAAGGTCATCTATAAGTGAATAATGGTACTTATAGATGATTTTTTAACACTATCAGAAAGTATAAATTTCTAGCTAGGAGACAATTTATGAGTGGGAGATTTAGCTTACGTGTAAAAAATATAGTAGAAAATCTTACGAGAGAGTAGAACGATCTAAAGTATTTCTGTTAAAAATTAGATATACTCATTGAAGCATTTACTAGAATAAGTTACTTACACATCCTTAATAGACATAAATTTTTAGGAATTAAGCTATCCAGTATTTTTATTTTTCAGAAATTATTGACAAATGGTTACGCTTTCAATTATATTTTATTTACAAACAACTTGCATGGTACATGGTACATGGTTGGTACAAGTTGTGATAGTAGAAATGGGAATGAGGTGATTGTCATTGAATCTTTCGGTTGCAACAGAGAGTATTCATACGCAAGTGACTAATATTTTGCGTAAAGCTATTGTTTCAGGAGAACTAGATATGGGCCAAAAAATTTCTGAAACGACACTTGCTCAACAGCTAAATGTAAGTCGAACTCCAGTCCGCGAAGCATTGAAGCAATTAGAGCGAGAAGGATTGGTTGAAATTGTTCCTAGGGTAGGAACCTGCGTTAGGAAGCCGACTGAAAAAGAAATTATCGAGCTATTCACGCTAAAGGAAGTGCTCGAAGGACTTGCTGCCAGTCAATTGGCCCAAAGAGGAGATGTGCCAGAGCTTCATGAACTGATCCGAGCGATGGAACATATGGAGAATTCGGTAAAAGAGGGAAATCTAGACGGCTATGTGGAAGCCAATGACTGTTTTCATGAGGCGATTTTAAAAGGATCTGGAAATAGTAAACTACAGTTCCATTACAATCTATTAATTAATCAGCTGCCTTATAGACGATTTGTATATTTAACTCTTGAACAACCTGATCGTCTAGGGAAATCAGTGGAAGAACATCGGAGAATTGTAGAGGCAATAAAAGCGCAAGACAGCCAGCTGTCTGAACAACTCATGAGAGAGCACGTGAGAAAAAGCGGTGGGAAGCTTACAGAAATCATCAAAGATAAGTTATTAAAAAAATAAGACTATCACTATTAAAGAGGGGCAGGGAGATCAAATGAAATTTGGTATGTTTGCAAACTTGGCTGGACCAGGAAGACATGAGGAATTTTCTAAGGCTCTTGAAGAAGCTAGAGAACAAGCTGTTTATTGTGATGAAGCAGGCTTTGATTCGATTTGGTATACCGAGCACCACTTTGGTCATGAAGGGTATGAATTGATTCCCAATCCAGTTTTAATGGGAGCAGATATCGCAGCTAGAACAAAGCAGATCCGTATCGGTCAAGCGGCTAATATCATTACTTTTTGGCATCCACTTCGCTTAGCGGAAGATATAGCATTATTGGACCAATTAAGCGGTGGACGTGTTGAAGTAGGGATTGGACGAGGGCTTTACGGAAGGGAAGCAATGAACCTTAATCAACTGGCTGACCCGCGAGACCAAGAACAAAACCGAGCGTTATTTGAAGAAACTTATGAAATTTTACTAAAAGCCTGGTCTGAGCGTTTCTTTTCTCATAAGGGACAATTTTATAACTTCCCTGCACCCGGACTAAAATGGAACCACCCATTAAGCCCACAAACTGACGACTACATGGATATGGAAACAGGTGAAATTGCCAAAATGTCAATTATGCCTACAACCTATCAACGACCGCATCCTCCTATCTGGCAAGTAATTGACACACCTAGATCTATTAAATGGGCAGCAGAGCATCAAGTTAACGGGATTTTCTGGATGCCGACAGTAAAAGAATTAAAGAAACGTTTTGAGTTGTATCGTGAAACTCTCTCCGGGGCAAAAGGAGCACCTGCAGAGTTAGGTGAAGGGCTTGCTCTTGTTAGAGATTGTTATGTAGCAGAGACAATGGAAGAAGCAAGACGAGATGCTGAGGAGGCAGTATTACACACATATCGTTGGATTTGCCATTGGCGTGGCCTAGGCAACATGATGGACCCTGGCGAGGAATTAAAACATGGTACTGAACTTAGTTATGATTTCTTGCATTCTCGCAATCTCCTGTTTGGAACACCAGATTATGTGGCAGAAAAAATTCAAGAATTAAAAGAAGAGCTGAATTTAAAGGAATTATTACTTTGGACAAATCATGGCAGCTTATCGCACGAAAAAATTATGCGCAGTACGAAATTATTCGCGGAAGAAGTTATGCCTAAATTTAAAAATAAGCTTTCATTACATGTATAAGGAGGAACTAATTTATGTTAGAAGTTCGCAAAGTGTATACAGTAGTTGAGGAAACAAAAATGGAGGGTGGAAAAGAGGTAACACCGCCAATCTTAAATATTGCTGCTCTAGCTGTAGTTCGCAATCCATGGCACGGTCGTGAATATGTAGAAGATTTAAAACCAAAAATTTTAGAATATGCACCTCCATTAGGAGAACTGCTTGTCAGCAAGCTGTTTGAAGTAATCGGTTCTTCTGACGAAGTGGAAGCGTTCGGTAAGGCAGCCTTAGTAGGAGTGGATGGTGAATTAGAACATGCTTCAGCCTTAATCCACACTTTTCGATTCGGTAATAAATTTCGTGATGCAGTAGAAGGGACAAGTATTTTATCCTTTACGAATAAACGTGGGGGTCCGGGAGCCTATGTTACCATTCCGATGGTTCATAAGACGGATGAGTCCAAACGTTCCCATTTCATTACCTTCGAAGTGAATATACCTGATGCACCACGTGCGGATGAAATTGTCGTAGCGATTGGTGCTTCTACAGGAGGACGTCCACACCCAAGAATCGGCGATCGCCATCAGGATATGATAGAAATGGGACTGAAGTCGTGATGAACCACCCGTTAATTGATAATCAATCCATTCATTACATAGAGAAAGGACAAGGAGCTCCTATCATATTCATTCATGGTGTCGGATTGGATCTAAACATCTGGAGCAATCAAGTCCAAGCTCTGTCTTCGGAATACCGAGTTATTTGTTACGACATGCTGGGGCACGGTAAATCTGCCTGCCCCCCTGGGCCTTATACTTTAGAACAATTTGTTAAACAACTAGATGAGCTGTTTTCATATTTAAACCTTTCGCAGGCCCATTTGGTTGGCTTCTCCATGGGTGGCCTGGTTGCTCAAGCCTACGCTATTCGCTATCCAGAGAAGGTCTGCTCTTTGACCATCATGAGCTCGGTTGCCAAACGATCCGAGGGGCAGCGTCAAGGTGTGCTTGCGCGGGTAAAGGAAGTAGAAAAGCAGGGACACAGATCGACTATTAGTGCGGCTATTCAGCGCTGGTTTAACCAGCCTTTTATGGAGCAGCATCCTGAGGTAGTTAAGCAGATCCAGCAACGGTTGGAAAACAATCAACCGAATGCTTACTTATCAGCCTACCGTGTGTTCGCTACAGCGGATGAAGAATTATATGAACAATTGGCACAGATACAGTGCCCGACTCTCATTGTTACAGGAGAACTGGATCAAGGGTCGACATCTGAGATGGCCGAACTGATGGCTAAACAAATTCCTCACTCAGAGGTAGTTATCTTTCCAGGCATCAAACACATGCTACCTATTGAAGCAGCTGAGTCGCTGAATCAACTCCTACTATCCCAATTAGAAAAGTACAGTAAAAAGGAGATGACAAAATGACGGAGCTAACAAAATACCAAATGTATATCAACGGTGAATGGGTCGAATCGAGCAGCGGCGAGTACTTTATGAGTTATAATCCAGCAACGGGAGAACCTTGGTGCCAGGTTGCCAAAGGAACATCAGAGGATGTAGAACGAGCGGTAAAGGCTGCACACCGTGCTTTTGAAAACTCCAAATGGACTTCTATGACCTATTCACAACGTGGAAAATTGCTAAGACGCTTAGGAGATTTAATTGCAGAACGTTTTGATCACTTAGCGACCTATGAGACGCTAGATAACGGGAAATTAATTCGTGAAATGCGAGGGCAGTTGCAATATCTCCCGGAATTTTACTACTACTATGCTGGACTGGCTGATAAGATTCATGGGGAAACGCTTCCCATCGATAAGAAAGATATGTTTGTTTTTACTTCCCGAGAGCCATTGGGCGTTGTAGCGGCCATTACACCTTGGAATTCACCGCTTTATCTTACTACGTTAAAACTAGCGCCGGCATTAGCGGCAGGCAATACAATCGTAATCAAACCTTCTGAAGTCACATCTGCATCTTTACTAGAATTAATGCCATTAATAGAAGAGGCGGGATTTCCACCGGGAGTAGTGAATGTTGTAACTGGATTTGGTGATCCTGTTGGGAATGCATTAACAAGCCACCCGCTTGTTAGACGAATTGCTTTTACCGGAGGATCGGAATCGGCTCGTCATGTAATTCATAACTCAGCTCAGCACTTCGCCAAGGTGACGTTAGAGCTTGGTGGGAAATCACCAAATATTGTGTTTGATGATGCAGATCTAGACAGCGCTGCAATGGGGATTATTGCAGGAATCTTTGGAGCTTCCGGACAAAGCTGTGTAGCCGGTTCCCGAGCGTTCCTCCATAAAAATATCTATGATCAGGTCATCGATCGGGTTATTACCCGCACATCTAGCATTGTCATTGGCGATCCGATGGTACCGGAAACAGAAATGGGCCCTCTGGCTACCGAATCGCAATTGAAGAGAATGGAGCACTACGTTCGTGCTGGAAAAGAGCAAGGCGCCAACCTCATTTATGGAGGAAAACGACCAACACATTTAAAGAAGGGCTGGTATTTTGAACCAACAATTTTTGAACATACCAATAACCAAATTCGAATCGCTCAGGAAGAAATCTTTGGCCCAGTGTTGACGGTCATTCCATTTGAAACGGAAGAAGAAGTAATTGGTTTGGCGAACAATACCAACTATGGATTGGCTGCAGGAATTTGGACAAACAATCTTGCAAGGGCCCACCAAGTCGCCAAAGCAGTACGGGCCGGTATTGTCTGGGTTAATACCTATAGGAGTATATCGCCAATTGCATCCATTGGAGGATCACACTGGAGCGGCTATGGGCGGGAAGGCGGATTTGAGTCTATTCATGAGTATACCCAAAGCAAAGTCGTTTGGATGAATACTTCATCTGAACCAATGCCTGATCCATTCGTTATGAGATAAAGGAGAGATTGAATATGAAGCTATTAGGAATTTCAGGAACTATAACAGGATCGAAAACGAAGATTGTCGTTCAAAAGGTGCTAGAGGAGGTGAAACGATATTATCCAGAAATTGAGGTAGAATTGCTGGATATGAAAGAGTACGATGTTCAGTTTTGCGACGGACGTAACCCGTCTTCCTACAATGAGGATACAAAAAAGGTCATTGATATTGTTTCTTCGGCTGACTTCTATATTATCGGAACACCGATATTCCAAGGATCTATAACTGGGGTGCTCAAGAATTTATTTGATTTAATCCAGCCGCAAGCTTTTCGTAACAAGGTAATGGGATTTGTTGCGACAGGAGGGACTTACCAGCATTATCTGGTTATTGAAAATCAATTGAAACCAATTGCAGGGTACTTTAGAGCTTTTGTCGCTCCCGGCTATGTGTACGCTCATAATGACCATTTTAATCAACAGAATGAGTTGGTTGATAGTGAGGTAGTAAACAGAGTGGAGAGCTTGGCTAAAGAAGTAGTCTATATGCAGAAGGCGTTAAAATAGAGTTCGATATGGGGAGGGGAAAGGCCATGATCGCCAGTGTGATTGAACGTGGAATAGGCAGAATGAAAGATGGGGAACTAATTATTCTTTTAGATGATATTAACACTGGAACGGGAACTTTAGTAGGGGCCGCACAGCATGTCACTCCAAATCTGGTGAATTTCATGACCAAGATTGGAAAAGGCTTAATTTCGGTATGTCTGACAGAAGAAAATGCGAAGAGACTAGATCTTTTGTTCATGGTTGATCGTTCCCTAAACCTTAAAACGAAACCATTTACAGTTTCTGTGGACCATCGAACCAATACGACAGGGATCTCTGCTTACGAAAGGGCGGATACGATTAGAGCCTTCACTTATGAGGATGTCCAACCAGAGGACTTCCGAAAACCTGGGCATATTTTCCCGCTGGCAGGTAAAGAAAATGGACTATTGCAGCGAGTGGATATTGTCGAAGCGGTGATTGATTTGACTAAAATGGCTTCATTGGCACCAGTAGGCTACATCTGCGACATCTTAAACCAGAAGGGTGGAATGGCCTCCGAATGGGAAATCAAAACGATGTCTGAAGAGTATGGATTACCTATTTTAAAAATGAGTGAGATGATGGAAGTGAGGAGAAATGACGTGCTATGCACGTTTACTGGTAAAGTCATTAGCGGAAATCAGATTGGTCGGCAAATAGGCTTTCCTACCGCTAATCTCCGTATTAATGAGGATGAGGTTCAGTTGTCAAATGGAGTATATGGTGTGAAGGTTACCTACAACGAAAGACTATTCACTGGGATTATGAATGTGGGGATTAGACCTACCATCAGTGAAGAAGCAATGGTTCATTATGAAGTACATATCTTTGACTTCGATGAAATGATTTATGATGAAGTTCTTCAAATTGAGGCTTGCTTTTTCGTAAGAGAGGAAATTTCCTTTTTCAATCTGGATCAATTGATTTTGCAAATTAAGAATGATGTTGAACTTGTTAAAAGTCGATTGCATGCTGGGGAAAAAGCAAAGGAGACAGCTCTTTTAATTGGAGGAATAGCATGAAAACAGTCTTAGAGAACAGTATTCATTTACCCGATTTAACGTTTGTTGATTTGTGTGAATCTAACTATGGGATTAATAGAGGAGTCTACAATACAATTGATGCTTGGTTTTATAAGCATGGATTAAAAGATATATTGGATCGACGTCGGAATATTTTATCGTTTCTTGAGTTTATAAAACCGAAATCAGACTTAGGAAGGAACTTTCGGCAGAAGTTTGGACCTGGCGGTTTAGCTCTAAAATTACAGGAATATTGTTCAAATCATTACCTGAAAACAGGAACCTGATAAGTAGATTCTAGATTCAGCTGGTTATAATTGACGGATGAAAGGCAGATGAAGAATTCGTGAGGAAAAAATTATTAATCAATGGTGAATGGTTGGAAACTGAAAAGTATAGTCCTTTGCTTTCTCCTTACTCTGGAGAGGTGATCGCTGAAATTCCTGTTGCCATGGAAAAGGAAACAGATGAGGCGATTGAGGCAGCCTATCGAGCTCGAGGCGAGATGGCAAAAATGCCAGCACATCAGAGGGCGAATATTTTAGAAACGTTAGCTAGATTGTTAGAGGAAAGAGCAGAGGAAGCGGCGCAAATCATTGCGCTAGAGGCCGCAAAGCCAATTACAACAGCTAAAGCGGAGGTTTCTCGTACAGTTGAAACTTATAAGTTCGCAGCAGAAGAAGCAAAGCGGATCCATGGCGAAACACTCCCATTGGATGCTGCCTATGGCGGAGAAGGAAGGGTCGCCTATACTGTTCGAGAGCCAATTGGAGTGGTGGGAGCTATTACTCCTTTCAACTTTCCTATGAATCTAGTAGCTCATAAACTAGGTCCGGCCATTGCATCCGGAAATACAATTATATTGAAGCCAGCTTCACAAACTCCTTTATCCGCCTTCTTTATCGCTGAGCTGTTGCAGGAGGCTGGTTTACCAAATGGAGCGTTGAACGTGGTTACCGGAGGCGGCAGAATAGTTGGCGACAGGATTGTGAGCGATGAAAGAGTAAACATGATAACCTTTACCGGCAGTCCGGCTGTAGGAATTGGAATCCGTAATAAAGCTGGATTGAAACGTGTGACCTTAGAGCTTGGATCGAATGCTGGGGTGATCATCGACAAGGGAGTTGACGTCGACAAGATTATTTCTCGATGTGTGACGGGAGCTTTTTCTAATCAAGGCCAAGTTTGTATTTCATTACAGCGTGTGTATGCTCACGAGGAAATCTATAATCAATTTGTTGAAAAATTTATCGAAGCAACAAACAAATTAACGCTAGGCAATCCGCTTGATCCAAAAACGGATGTATCTGCTTTGATTTCGCCGAACGATGTACAAAGAACGCTTAATTGGATTGAGGAAGCAAAACAAGGTGGAGCGAACGTTGCGACAGGTGGAAAAGCAGAAGGTAATATTCTTTACCCGACCGTCATTTTAGATGCTGATCCTTCCTTAAAAGTATCCTGTCAGGAGGTTTTCGCACCGATTGTTTTAATTAATAAGGTCAAATCGGTTGAAGAAGCTTTTGAATTAGTTAACGATTCACGCTACGGTCTGCAAGCGGGAATTTATACAGAGAATGTGCATACGGCTTTAAATGCAGCGGAGA
Source organism: Bacillus sp. OTU530 (assembly GCF_038440375.1). Taxonomy (NCBI): domain Bacteria; kingdom Bacillati; phylum Bacillota; class Bacilli; order Caryophanales; family Bacillaceae; genus Bacillus; species Bacillus sp. OTU530. The sequence goes on along the minus strand of NZ_JASATP010000050.1, from coordinate 23,834 downwards.
AATTACATGTAGGCGGCGTTATGATTAATGATATTCCGACCTTCCGCGTTGATCATATGCCTTATGGCGGGGTAAAGGAAAGTGGTTTTGGACGGGAAGGACTGAAGTATGCTATTGAGGAAATGACTGAATTAAAGCTTATTGTCTGGAATCGAAATTAATCATTATTCCATGGGAGGTTTAGAAAATGCCTTATTATGCGGCCATTCTACATATGGTGGATGAGGAAAAAAATCAGAAAGTCCTCCCGTATCATATTGAATATTTAGATCGATTAGATCAGCAAGGCAAAATCTTTAGCAGAGGCCCTTTTTTAGACGGTTCAGGCGGGATGGTAGTCTATATTGCTGGCACGTTGGAAGAAGCGCGGCATATGGCAGAAAATGATCCTCATGTTGTAAATGGGGTGCGGCGTTTAGAACTGAAAGAATGGCAGGTCTGGAAACCTTAAATGGAAAGAGGGCAATTTTCTTGGGAGGATTCCATTTCTGCATACAGTTTTTAAACGTATTATCACCATTATTCTCAGGCGGTAAAACAGCCGAGAACATATCATGTCATACTTAGTAAACGAGTAGCCAAGCCTCTTGACTGGCAATTGATTTTTGTTAAAGGAGGCTTCCGATGCTACGAATGATTGCAACACAAAAAGGTATGGAATGATCTTGTTAATTCCGTAAATGTATCATGCTTCATCCTTCACTGGAGTGTATGCAATGAAACATAGTGTAAAAAATTGTTTCATTAAGGTGCAGGTTATTATTGCTTAGAGAGCAGATAACTAGATAGGAGCGGCATCATCCCTTTTGGAGTGCCAGTAGCGTTCCTCTTGCATTAAACAGACCATACTATGTGACCTTTACGGGCTCAAGGGAGTAACAATATTTATATCAATCAAATTCTGATATTTCTGAATATTTTACGTCCCTTAAATACAACGTGAATATGTATATTAGTTGAAATCATGTAGTTTGAGATGCTTTGTGAGCAAGGAAAGTCTATCGATTTGCTTAGTTAGGTTATCCTATTTAAGCTTATGTACCTATGCATAAAACACTTCGACATTATTATTCTGTGAGGGGGAGTAGCTAGTGAAAGTTGAAACGCGTAGCATCGAATATGTTCCGGCAGAAGAGAGACATGGTAAAGCTCGTGATTTATTCCCTATTTGGTTTGGGGCAAACATGCATATCACAACGCTTGTAACAGGGGCACTACCAATTAGCTTAGGGCTTAATTTATTTTGGAGTGTTGCTGCTATTATTGTCGGTACCCTACTAGGCGCCATTTTTATGGCCTCCCATTCCGCCCAGGGGCCTAAACTTGGAATTCCGCAAATGATTCAGAGTCGGGCACAATTCGGGGTAATTGGCGCAATTTTCCCATTGTTTCTTGTTATGTTTGTTTATTTGGGATTTTTTGCAAGCAGTGGTTTGCTTGCAGCGCAAACGCTAAGTAGTTTAGTACCGATTGATCAAACGTGGAGTATCTTAATTTTAAATATTCTTTGTTTTGTTGTTACTATTTTTGGACATGACCTGATTCATAAAATGCAGAAAGTATTGTCATGGTCTTCATTTTTCATTTATCTAGCGGCAACTTATATCATCTTTCAATTACCCATTTCAGCAGGAAGCTGGTCGCCGGGTAGCTTGGATTGGCCAGTTTTCTTGTTAGCGGTCAGTATAGTAGCGACATGGCAATTAGCATATGCTCCGTATGTTGCAGATTATTCTCGCTATCTTCCCATTACTACATCAACAGCTCAAACATTTTGGTATAGCTACGCAGGTACATTTATTGGAACTGTTTGGATGATGACGTTAGGAGCAACCCTAACTATTGCGGTTCCGAATTTCCTTGATCATTCAGGAGGTAATTTGGCTCATTTATTTGGGGGATTTGCCATCATCATGTACCTCATCATTATTTTTGGGCAGCTTGCCATTAACGTCTTTAATCTATACGGTGCATTTATGTCAACTATTACAACTATAGAACCATTCTGGAAGCTAAAGGTTACACCAAAAGTTCGCGTAGGAATGATCTTCGGTGTCACAGTAGCAGGGACTATATTATGTCTGTTAGGAAAAAGTGATTTTCTCACGTTTTTCTTAAACTTTATCTTTTTTATTAGTTACTTTTTGATTCCTTGGACCTCTATCAATCTTGTTGATTATTATGTGTTACGCCATGGTAACTATAATGTAAAAGATATTTTTGATGTGAACGGTCAGTATGGAAAAATAAATTGGATTACATGTATAGCGTTTGTTGTATCAATTATTGCAGAAATTCCGTTTATCAATACGTCGTTCTACGTAGGACCTGTGGCAAAAGCGTTTGAAGGGGCAGACATTGCCTGGTTAGTTGGGATAGTTGTCCCTGCTGCTTTATACTACTTCCCAATGAAACGGAAGTTAAGCAAAGCTGAATATATGAACGAAAAGCAAGAGACGGTTATATAAAAAAGGTAAAAGAGCACTAATGAGGAAAACTCTATTTAATTTGAGCGTATTGACACTATTCCTTCAATGGATATGTAATCAGCATAAAAAAGGATTTATTCAATGATTTGATGAAATCGTTGTTAAAGAGGTGCGTTTGTATGGTAAAGGCCATTCAGAAGGGACTATCATTAATTCTCATTTAAGCACATTTATGAACATGCCAGCAGCCAATTGCTTTTTCAAAAAGCCTTGGCTGTTGTTCATTGCTTTGTGAAAAAACAAATAGACTGTGTGGTATTTACATTATATCTTTACTCGCATATGGACAAAGGTTGATGTTTGTACCAGAACTGTAAAAACTAATGGAAGGGGTTTGGAACGATGGATCAAAAAAAATTTAATGAGGGACTTAAAGTTCGCAGAGAAGTCTTAGGTGCTGAGTATGTTGATCATTCACTTAGTAATGCGACGGATTTTAGTCGTCCTATGCAGGAATTAGTGACGGAATACTGTTGGGGTGAGATTTGGACGAGAACGGAACTCCCAAGGAAGACCCGCAGTATGATCAATCTTGCTATGATGACGGCGTTAAATCGTCCACATGAACTTAAACTGCATGTGCGTGGAGCAATCAATAATGGCGTAACTATTGAGGAAATCAGAGAAGTTCTTTTACAATGTGCGATTTATTGCGGTGTGCCCGCGGCGATCGACAGCTTTAGGGTAGCACAGGAAGTCTTAAATGAAATAGATAAAAACGGGAATTAAATTATGGAAAAGCAGGTTATTTCTTGGAGGAGTTTTATTGTGTGGGTAATCACTGTGTATTCAACAGAAAATACTACACTGTTTGAATTTGATACAGAAGAAGAAGCGAGAAATGCTTTTAAGGAAATGATAGGAAATAAAATTCTTTCCGAAATTGTTTACTTTAATGATCCTTGTGTCACAAAAGTTACTGTTTAAGGTCTATAGACCAAAAAAACTGAGATTGTAACGCAAGCATCAGTTTATCACTAGCAAAATACTATCAGGATGTTCAGGATTTAGCAGTTATTTGTAGTCAATTTGTTGTTTTGTACTAGGATTCCTTTGTGGAAGGTTACATTAATCTGTTTTGTTAACTCAGTAACACCAAAGTCCCAATAGGGTAAATTTTATTGGGACTTTGGTGTTTTCATGAGGTTTGTACATCGTGAGGATATATAGCCAGTTATCATACCTTACTTTCAGACACATGGAGGATTAAACAATGAAACAGTTCATAAATATGCGTTATCCAGTCGAATTATTAAAACGTATTGATGATTTTAAGGAAAAGAACGATTTTACAACTCGTACACAAGCTATTATTTATCTTATTCAATTCTCACTTAAGAAATTGGAAAAATCGGGTGCAAAATAGTTGTTGAGAAGCTCTCAAACGCCGAAAGAAGTAAACTCTGCTGGAAATAATGGATTGTTTTATGGTAATCCTGAGCAGCTTCTTCACCAGCTTACGGGTGTAGCTGCTGCCGTAGCCTTAGCTGTGATCGGAACATTTGTAATTTTGAAGGTGATTGGCTTATTTGTTCCGTTGCGTGTAAGTAAAGAAGAAGAATTAATTGGCTTGGATGTAAGTTTTCATGAAGAGCCCGCATATCATACAGAAAATCAATCGACTAATCGAAGTATATCAGGTCTTTAGAAAGGTAAAAAAGAGGATAACTTGGGGGGGGACTCTACCTCCAATTCTGTATTGCACCCCAATCGTTAGACAAAAAAGTCTAGTGATTGGGGTGTTTTTCGTCCTTTCATTCCCAAACTGCTACTGAGTAAATCAACTTTCACAATTTAGACACTTTTTTGTCACAAATTTCAAACTTACTTCGACATACAGATATTATGCACTTGTCATATACTTATCCATAATTAATGAATATGTTACATAAGCTGACAAGCATGGAATCTCCAATTATTAATACTTCATTAGATGTAATTTTCATCATTATGAATACAGGAGGAAATAAACTATGGCGAATCTTATAAATTTAAAAGGGGAACATTACTTTCCCTTTCAACCTGAAATTCAAAGTAGTACCGAATCTTACCAAGAGTTGAAGCCTACTGATTGTTCATTCGCTCAGGACATTGCATTGTTTTATCAATTTAAAACCAATAAGGATTTACTTACTTCGCTTTCGCTTATTCCGGATGGTTGTTTTGATATACTGTTTTGCTGCAGCCCAAAGAACCCTTCTGCTTTTCTTTGGACTAGTCCATTCCAACGACGCAAGCAACCAAATTTTCAAAATAACTGTGAGTATTTCGGGGTAAGATTTTTTCCCGAGCAAGGGAGCATAAAATTAAACTATTCAATGAGAGAACTTTTGGATAAACAGATTCCCCTGCTTGATGTGATGTCCGCACATGTCTTTTTTATAGAGGAGATAGCGGCTGGGAGGTCTTTTCAGGAGAGAATTGAGCTATTTAAAAATTTTATAAAAAGAACTGATTTTGTAGTAAGCCAGGATCAAAAGATTGTTGACTATGCTGTTCAGAAAATTTATTCAGCTAATGGTATGTTAAACATTAAAGAATTATCAGGACATATTGGATATTCAGAGCAGTATATACGTAGAAAATTTGAGGAATATATAGGATTTTCCCCTAAACAATTCTGCCAAATTGTTAGATTTCAAAACTCCTTAGAAAGATTACTTCAATCGGATAGCTCTAACTTGTTGGATATTATTTATGAAAATGGGTATTATGATCAAGCGCATTTTATTAGGGGCTTTAAAAAAATGGCCAATTTAACACCTAAGCAATATAGAGAAAACTTTGGTCAGGACTTGTGTTTCTTACATTAATCCTGAAAAAAGGGCTGATCCAAAGGCACCTTAGGTGATGATAAATTAAAGGAAGCATGTGAAATAGATTGTCAACAGAACCTTTAAGTCTAATTTGATCCGTTTATATTAATATACGATAAATGATTTCGACAAACTGCCCAATACCAACTGGGGTATTATTTTGATAAAAAATCTAACATCCCTATGTTTAGGTTTAACCTATTTAAAATAGCTGCATTTACCCTTTCGGAAGTTGAAATTAATCTGAAGAGAACAGATTAATCCATACATCAGAGGCAGATTGTGAAAGATTTATCATAATGTAATAAATTATCACATGGATAGTTATATAAATTTACGTAGTTTCGTTTTTTACAATAAAACACTCCAAAAAACGATTATTCTTAAGGAGACAAAACAACAAGAAAAGAAGGAGAGATGAATTAGTATAAATAAAGTTGAATAAATTTACAGATGATTTGTTTTGTAAATTTTTGTACTGTAGGAAAGTATAAATTTCCAACTAGAAGTGAATTTGACGTAGCCGGAAATTTTAGGAATACAGTGTAAGTGCAACTACACCTCTGTCTTCGTCCAAGGCCCGCCAATCGGCGAGTTTTCTTTAAGAAATCAATTAAAGAACGAGTTTACATTTAAGGAGAGGATTATTTTATGAAAACACAAGAAATTAAAATAAAAAAAGCTGTACATCCTTTAGAGCCTTTAACAGCTGAAGAAATTACCAAAGCAGTTATGATTTTACGAGAAAAACAGAATCTAAGTAGCTCGGCTAGATTTGCACAGGTGGTATTACAGGAGCCTGTAAAGGAAGTTGTCTTAAATTATCAGGAAGGAGATGCTATTAACCGCGAAGCCTTCATTATTATCTTAGATAATGCTACAGAAAAAACGTATGAAGCTGTTGTTTCGATTACAAATGAAGAGGTCGTCTCATGGGAACATATTCCAAACGTGCAGCCAGGTTTTATGCTGGATGAGTTTGAGGAATGTGAACGAGTTGTGAAAAATAATCCTGAGTACCAAGCTGCCTTATTAAAACGCGGCGTGACAGATCCTGAGCTGGTGATGATTGATCCTTGGTCAGCTGGCTACTTTAACATAGAGGAAGATGAAGGAAGAAGGGTAGCACGCGCATTAGCTTGGGTTAGAAAATCTCCAAATGACAATGGATATGCTTATCCACTGACAGGTTTAATTGCTGTAGTAGATTTAAATAAGATGGAAGTTATGCGAATAGAGGATTATGCTGTGAAGCCGATTCCTCCTTTAGATGGAGATTATACACCAGAAACCTCTCAATCTATTGAATTACGGAAGGATTTAAAGCCATTGGAGATTATTCAACCGGAAGGCCCTAGCTTTGAGGTGAACGGTCATCATATCCGCTGGCAAAAATGGGATTTCCGTTTTAGCTTTACGCCAAGAGAAGGGCTTGTTCTTCATACAGTCGGTTACGAGGATAAAGGGAAAATTCGTCCGATTCTGTACCGTGCTTCGCTAGCAGAAATGGTTGTTCCTTATGGAGAAGCAAGCGATATGCACAACCGCCAAAATGCATTTGATGCTGGAGAGTATGGAATGGGTCAATTAGCTAATTCCTTAACACTCGGTTGCGACTGTCTAGGTGAAATTCGTTATTTTGATGCGGTTATGACGGATAGTCGCGGAAATATAAAAACCATTCCAAATGCAATTTGTTTACATGAGGAAGATTACGGAATTGCCTGGAAGCATACAGACTGGAGAACAGAACAAGTAGAAGTCCGCCGTTCTCGCCGTCTCGTCATTTCGTTCTTTGCTACTGTCGCAAACTATGATTACGGCTTCTTCTGGTCCTTCTATCAAGATGGCACGATGGAAATGGAAGTGAAGCTAACAGGGATGTTAAATACGGGTGCACTTGATGAAGGAGAAAAGCCAAAATACGGAACGATGATTGCACCACAGTTGAATGCACCTTTCCACCAGCATTTCTTTAACTTCCGTCTTGATACGCACTTGGATGGAATGAATAACTCTGTAGTAGAAGTAAATACGGTCCCAGAAAAGAGAGGACCACATAATCCGTTTAATAATGCCTTCCATATTGAAACGACAACATTTAAAACAGAGCAAGAAGCACAGCGTATTATGGACATGGTTTCTCAACGTACATGGAAAATTGTGAATCCGAATTCTCTGAATGCTGTTGGACAACCTGTAGGATACAAAATTATGCCGGGTGAAAACTGTCTTCCTTTTGCCTATGATGATTCCAGTTTAATTAAACGCGCTGGCTTTATCAAAAACCATTTACATGTGACAAAGTTTGATAGTGATGAACTGTACGCTTCTGGAAAATATCCAAACCAGCATAAAGGCGGCGACGGACTAACGAAATATGCGCAGGCTAACCGTAATATTGAGAACGAAGATATTGTAGTTTGGTATACAATGGGTCACCACCATATTACTCGTCCGGAAGATTGGCCAGTGATGCCAACTGCATATATCAACTTCCAGATAAAACCAGTTGGATTCTTTGATCGCAACCCAGCAATTGATTTACCGCGTCCTACACCGAAATCATGTCACACAAAAGCTGGATCTTCTTGTCAACATTAATTTTATGAAAAAGGAGTTGGATTTTCCTTCGCCAACTCCTTTTTCATAAAGGAAACCAAATCAAATGTCCAGAGGTGAAATATGCTATTAACTATTAGTGCATGTATTATCTTATTTTATACCATCTATTATAGACGGAGAATTTATGTAAGTAAGCAATTCTTGAATTCAATGACGGGAAAGAGTATTTCAATGGCAGTAGGGATGATCAGCAGTTTAGCAGTTGGTCTTATTATAGCTATTCCCCTTCAAGGGCAGCTGGCGGTTTCTACCCTTTTGTCTGTTCTGATCAGCTTGCTTGCTGCTTGGTTCATCAGTCAGCCGTTCGGATCCTTGGCCATGATAGAAGCATTGGCTGCTAGTCTAATGGGCAGTATGATGGGGGCTATGTTGGGAGAGATGCTGCCATCCAATCATACTACACTTGTAATGATCTCCCTGGATGTTATCTACCTTTTTAGTGTTTCTTCTATTCTAACGTTCATTGGGAAGGAAGCAGCAGCAACGGCAGATCCCCCAATCTTAAATAGAAGCCAGCCTTACTTCTTCGTTTTAAAGATAGTAATACCATTTCTTCTTATTGCAATCGCAACCTTCTTAGATCAGAATCACACTGATACTAAACAAGATATAGATCCTCATGCCCACCATCATATGGGAAGTGAGTAATAGATAATGACAAAGCTTTTATCCCTTCTGCTAGTTTTTAATAACAGAAGCATAAAATAACCTATTTTTATACGGGGAGGTTTCAATATGAATTTTTTGTTTGAAAGAAGGTATGTATTACTTTCAGTAATAGCCCTTTTTATCATTTTTCCATCAAACGCATTCGCAGCAGGAGCCGAGCCGTCTAGGATAGATACTGGGGATACAGCCTGGATGTTAATTGCTACGGCCATTGTAATCTTTATGCATGTACCAGGCCTGGCCCTTTTTTACGGAGGGCTTGTCAGTGAGAGAAATGTTGTTTCCACCATGATGCATAGTTTGGCTAGTCTTTTAGTTGTTTCTGTTGTTTGGGTATTGTGGGGATACAGCCTTACCTTTGGTACAGATATCGGCGGAATGATCGGAGGATTAGATTATTTAGGGTTTAAAAATGTAGGAGATGAAGCTGCTTTTGGTACGCTGACAATACCGCACTATACCTTTGCAATATTCCAATGTGCATTTGCAGCTATTACAGTTGCGATTATTTCTGGGGGCATTGCCGGACGTATTTCCTTTGCAGCATGGATGATTTTTTCAGCCTTATGGGTAACACTTGTTTATGCACCAATGGCTCACTGGGTATGGGGCGGCGGTTGGCTGTTCAAAATGGGCGAACTAGATTTTGCCGGTGGGACTGTAGTTCATATTCTGTCAGGTGTTAGTGCTATCACAGCTGCTATCGTGATTGGACCAAGATTTGAACATTTAAAGAAAGAACATGCACCTCACAATATTGTCCTTTTCCTAATTGGTGCGGCCACCCTTTGGTTTGGCTGGTTTGGTTTTAATGCTGGGAGTGCCCTTGCCTCTAATGGTGTAACAGCACTTGCTTTTGCTACTACACATGTAGCTGCAACTGCCGGTGGTTTAGGCTGGCTCTTAATTGAATGGAAATTACGAAAACGACCAACATTGGTTGGAGCAGCAACAGGGGCGATAGCTGGTCTCGTCGGTATTACTCCTGCGGCAGGATTTGTAACAGTACCTTCAGCTTTAATTATAGGAGTTATTTCCGCCCCGATTTGTTATTTTGCAATATATTTTGTTAAGGCTCGCTTTAAATATGATGATACGTTAGATGCCTTCGGAGTTCATGGGATTGGGGGGATCTGGGGGGCTATCGCTACCGGTATTTTTGCAACAAAAGATGTGAATCCGGCTGGAAATAACGGCTTGCTGTATGGCAATCCTGAGCAGCTTTTACATCAATTGGTGGGTGTAGGTACAGCTATTCTCCTAGCAATTGTAGGGACGTTTATTATTTTAAAAGTAATTAGCTTGTTTCTACCATTACGTGTAAGTAGGGATGAAGAATTGATGGGTCTAGATCTCAGTTTTCATGAAGAGTCTGCCTACAATACAATTCAATCGGTAGATGTAAATACAGAGGTTTCGAAGTCCAGTTAAAGCACTTCCTAATTCTTCAGAATAAAGGTTTAGTCGACTTTGAAAGATTCTCCTTTTTGCTAATACAGGATGAAGTAATGAGAAAAAATTGAAATAGGATGAATTAAATATGGAGATGAGAGAAATGGGACATGTTTGTAATAAAACCTTTAACTGTGAAAAAGAGCTAACCCTTTCTATTATTGGAGGGAAGTGGAAGATACCTATTTTATGGTACTTAGGCAAAGAGGGAACAAAGCGCTTTGGAGAACTGAGGTCTTTGCTACCGGGGATAACTCCGAGAATGCTGGCAAATCAGCTGCGAGAGTTAGAAGAAGATTTCATTGTTCATCGTAAAGTGTATCCTGTTGTACCACCTAAGGTAGAGTATTCGCTAACCGAACAAGGAGAGAGTTTAATTCCAATCCTCGAAGCTATGTACCAGTGGGGGAAAGATTACCTAGAAATAGTTATGGAACATCAGGTGGAAAGAGTTAAATTAATTCAGTAAGAATAGTGTGCCCCTCGAATCGTTTAGACTAATAGATTCGAGGGGTGTGCTAGAGCTAAACACGAGGATATATAAAGTGGAGGGAAATGAGTATGGGTTTGCAGCAAGAGATGCAAGATTATGTAAAAGAGCCTGCCCCTCAACAGGAGGTATCAGGTGTAAACTCGCTCTACCGTGCTGTCTGGCGCTGGCATTTCTATGCAGGAATTATCTTCGCGCCAGTTCTTGTTTTACTAGCTATTACAGGTATTATTTATTTATTCAAGCCTCAAATTGAAAATGTAATATATAAGGATTATTACTATATAAAAGTCGGCAAAGAGAAGTTAACTGCCGAACAGCAAATAGAAGCTGTCAAGGAAGTGTATCCGGATGCTTCCATAACACGATATAAACCAGCCTTTGAAGCAGATCGTTCTGCAGAAATCGGAATCGCTGGAAAATATGGTATCATAACAGTTTTTGTTAATCCATATAACGGAAGTATACTTGGTGATTTAAAAGATGATGAAAAATTTATGAGTGAAGTGAAAAACTTGCACGGTGAGCTTATGATTGGCACAATAGGGGACCGCATTGTAGAAATGGCAGCTTGCTGGGCACTGATTTTACTTATTACAGGGCTATATCTCTGGTGGCCGCGTAACAAGCGAAACATATTCGGTACGCTTATCCCAAGGTTTACAAAAGGAAAACGGATCATCTTGAGGGATCTCCATGCAGTTCCAGCCTTTTGGTTCTCATTATTTGTCTCTATTTTCATATTAACAGGCCTTCCGTGGTCCGGGCTGTGGGGGGACTTAATCAATCGTGTGGCAACCATGACACAAACGGGATATCCAACAGGACTATGGGATGGAAATGTACCAAAATCTATAGTGCCATCTAAGGAAGTTGCGACAGTTCCTTGGGCTGCTGAGAATCTTCCTGTTCCGGAGTCAGACCAAGCAGCAGTCTCTCCTTTATTGGTTACACAAGTTATGAAAATAGCAAATGAAAATAAAGTAGCGAAAGGATATGCTATTACCTTCCCACAAGAGAAAAAAGGAGTGTACACGGTATCAGTTTCCCCAGACAAACCGGAAAAACAAGCTACTTTACACATTGATCAATATAGCGGGAAGGTACTGGCAGATTTACGTTTTGCAGATTATGGTGTGTTGGCAAAGGTAATTTCGATTGGGGTAGCGTTGCATGAGGGACATTATTTCGGTTTAGCCAATCAGTTGTTGGATTTAATTATTTGTCTTGGCCTAATTGGCATCTCCGTAACAGGCATATTAATGTGGTGGAAACGCAAACCATCTGGCACACTAGGAGCCCCTTCCTTACCGAAAAACCTTAGATTATTAAAGGGTGTGACAGTCTTAATTATTATCTTAGGGATTATCTTTCCACTTGTCGGAGCTTCCTTACTGTTTGTTCTTGTTTTAGATTGGCTAGTAATTAAACGAATTCCAGTAGTAAAACAATGGGTAGGATAGATAAACATCTGAAAAAATACTTACAATACTGCTAGTGGACTAGGAATGGACGTAGGTTTATTCCTAGTCCACTTTACATTGTTTTTTCTTTTTATCCTTGTTATTTAAAACAATACCATTTAATATGGCCTGAAATTGATACAGGATTAATTGCTGCTCTTACAGGATCTTACAAATTCTAAAAACAATTTAAAGTTATTATCGTCAAACTTGTAGTTGAACTCTGGATGCCATTGAACCGCCAAGATAAACTTTTTATTTGGCATGACAACTGCTTCTATCAAACTATCTTCAGCAGTTGCCGCCGGCAGCGGCTGTTCCGATAGATTCTTAATACCCTGATGATGATAACTATTTACTCTTAGAGAATCTGCTTGAAGAAGACGATAAAGCAAGGTATCTTTTACTATGTGCACATTGTGAACGGGTTCACTGTATGGCGGCTTTTGTTGATGATTGATAGTATTAACACTTAGTTGAGTCGGAATATCCTGATATAAAGTTCCGCCTAGCAAAACGTTAAATAATTGCAGACCACGACAAATCCCTAATGCTGGTTTGTCCAATTCTGTTACTTGCTTGAAAAGAATTGCTTCCATGCGAAGATGGAGGAATTGTCCAGGGACGTAAAAAATACAAGGCTATGACTCTTCCGTGCAAGACAACGTACTGAATTAGCCAGCATGAGGCAGCATTTATATGGTCAAGCGTTGTAAGTGATTTGCAGGGAAGGGAACAATTTAGCTTCTTTTAAAGACAAGTATGAGGAACATAGGCTTTTAAGTGACTTTTTCTCATGGCATTCGTTTTTTGTTGGATTTTCCGTTTTAGAAGTTCCATACGAACAGCTGTGACTGGAAAACCACTTTTTATTTTTTTAGAGATCTCGATTAATAATTCAATATCAGAAAAAGAATATTTGCGAATACCCGAGGACGTACGCTCTGGAAAAATTAATTCTTTTTCCTCATAATAACGAATTTGTCTCTCAGATAAACCCGTCAATTCAGTTACAATCCCCATTTTCATGACTTTTTTAGTTCGATAGAAAGACTTATTTTCCAATATAAACTCCCCCCCATTGTATGTATATAAAAAATGTGAATTTATAACTCTTTAGTATACCTGTTTTTATAGCTACTGATGGAGTGTCATGGGGGACAGATGGCACTATAGATCTTAGTAAATAAATGAAGTTTTTGTTCTTACCTATCGTTTATAAAAAGCACGTTATCCTTTATTCAGTAACGCAGGAAAAGAATAACGTGCCTTGGGGTTAAGGGTAAGAACTGTTAACTTAATGGATGGGGGACGGGGCCCTCTAAAAAAAGCTCGGTTAAAAGATCTTCTAGCCGTTTGATGAATTCATTGCATACTATGACTCTTTTATAAAAATCTATATAATATAAGTTTATTCAAGATTAGCATGCCTACCGAACATAGTAGTAGAGTCCAACCCTTTTTTCTCCATCAGTCTCAGGATAACAGCATCATAAAATAATAGGAGGGTTTGCTCAAATAAGGATGCCATTGGTTGTATCGTCTTGTATTGAGCTTCTTCCTGATTTTTAGGCGAGCCTGGAAGCTTAACTACAATGTCCGCCAGTTGTCCGATGGTTGACTCAGGGGAAATGGTTACAACAGCCAGAGTTGCATCTATGCTTTTTGCCTTCTGGACCATAGATACTAAACTTTTTGTCTCCCCCGAACCAGACGCAATAATGAAAATGTCATCCTTTTCTAAATTGGGGGTAACGGTCTCGCCTACTACATAAGGGTCTAAACCCATATGCATCATTCGCATTGCAAACGACTTAGACATTAATCCAGATCGACCTGCACCGGCTACAAAGATCTTCTTTGCTTCAAGAACTCCATTTACTAGTTTTTCAGCCCCTTCATCTGGTATTAATGTTCCTGTTTGCTGCAACTCTTTTATGATTTCAGTTAAATATTGAGTAGTTTGCATGATTGTCATGCCCCCTCTTAAGCAAGGATTTCTTGCTTAACGAGCCTTTGCATTTCGGAGGCTACTGCTTTTTTATCCTGCTGACCTGTAATTCCGCCACCTACAATGACAAGATCAGGCTGTGATTGGACAACTTCTGGAAGAGTATTTAGCTTGATGCCGCCTGCTACCGCTGTTTTTGCATTCTTTACGACACGCTTAATCGTTTGAAGCTGTTCAAATGGGCTTTCTCCCTCAGCTTGAAGATCATAGCCTGTATGTACACAAATATAATCAACACCAAGTGCATCTACTTCTTTGGCACGCTGCTCAAGATCCTTTACATTAATCATATCAATCAGGATTTGTACGCCTTGTTTCTTTGCTTCTTCTACCGCCCCTTTAATGGTAGAATCATCAGTTGCTCCAAGTACAGTAATAATATCCGCACCAGCTTCAGATGCTTTCATTACCTCGTACGCACCGGCATCCATAATTTTTAAATCAGCTAATACTTTTAAAGAAGGAAAAGCTTCTTTGATTTCCTTCACAGCTCGAAGGCCTTCATTAATGACAACAGGTGTACCGATTTCTACAATATCAATATGCTCCTCAACCTCTTTGACCACTTGCTTCGCTTCCGGGATGTTTACAAGATCTAACGCTAATTGAAGTTCCATGAATTCTTCACTCCTTAAGTAATTTTGGTTTTTATTGGCTACAACTTCATTCTAGATTTGTCATCACTAAAAAAAAAGTACGCACTTTAAAATCAAATAGTTACTAGAAGTATATTATGAGAGAGTCTTTAACCAATAAATTTGCACTATTCGTCTATTAAACATATTAAAGAGCCGTTGACTTCTCTTATGTGATATTTAGTCCATTATGAGTTTTCAACTGTATCGTCCTGATTCTTCATAAAGATATCCATGTAATTTTTCCTCATTCATACATAGGATTTAAGAATTGGTATTAAGATTGTTCCTTGTTCAACTAATGAGGCAGAGGAGTATGTACCTCGAAGAAAAGTGAGTATTAGTAAAATGTTGGGTGAGCCTGGGATTCCTTCGCTGCAAAAAAGAGGTTGAAGCTTATCTTTGAATCGAGCAAGCTTCTTCTTTGCTTTTGATATTAAAACGCTTGCTACAATATAGAGAAGAAAGTAGCACCGAGGAAATGGAAGGAGTGTTTCAAGTGCAATTTAATTTTCCAGTAGATTTTCTTTGGGGTTCGGCAAAAGCGGGACACCAAGTTGAAGGGAATAATGTGAACAGTGATTCTGGGCAGATTAGCATGCAGAGGGATCGCCTTATAAGGATAAATCCGGTGATGCGATTGACCATTATCGATTATATAAAGAAGCCATCGCGCTTATGGCAAGCTTGGGACTGAAGGCCTATCGGTTTTCCATCGAATGGTCGAGAATAGAGCTTGAAGCAGGACAATACTCAAGTTCCGCCATCGAGCATTATCGGGATGTTCTTGAAGGCGGTCAACCATTGGATGCTTCCGATGACATCTATTCTTATATAGAAACAGTGGAGGGTGTACGTCTTACAGTTGGCTCTGGATCCTATCATTTTAAATATCCTAACCAACGCGGGTTAAGACCAATCTTTTCTGAAGAAACAAGGGTTATTGATGTCCTTGATTATAAAGCAGCAGTAGATATTTTAGAGAAATATGCTCCTGGCGTTACAAAGCCGCCTCGAATTTTTGCGACGAAAACACAAACCTTGAAAGAGTTGGCTGATTTTCCGGAGGCAGGTCTTTCGATAGGGGAGGTTACAGCTCTTATTGAGGAGCTGAATAAGCTTGAATGGGATTTAGTTTTAGTTGAAGCATAAGAGCATGTGTATATGCTTGTGCTTATATGCAGCATTATAAATGAGTAATAAAATACAATAAAAGCCTTATTCCAGCATGCAAAGAGGGGATAGGGCTTTTTGTGTATTTCCTAAACGAATCTTCACTATCAAAAAAGAACAGACATAAAAACAAAAAAGTAGCACTTACTAAGGATACGTGAAAGCACTTACAATAAAAGTGAGTCAATTGAATTCATTTTATAAAGACATCATGCACGATGGAAGAAGCAATTTGACAGTTATTATATATAAAGAAGAATTCATATAAAGATCGAGAGAAACCTCTGCCTTGTATCCACCATAAGAGATGAATCGTGATAATCTGAAGGAGAGGAGGTATAACGGAATGAAAGCTAAAAAGAAAATCCTGACGGTATTATCTAGTACGGCATTATTTGTAAGCATTTTAGCCGGATGCAGCAGTGACAGCAAGCAGCACGAAAACACTGTGACTGAACAAACTCCCGAACCTGTTACGCTGACACTATTAATGGACAATCAAAGCTCCGCGCGAATGGAAGGGATTAAGGCTGTTACAGACGTAATCGAGAAAAAATATAACATCAAAACTGAAATTGAAACCCGTCCAGGCGGTGTGGAAGGGGACAATCTGGTCAAAACACGCCTAGCCACGGGTGATATGACCGATTTAGCACTTTACAATTCGGGTTCTCTCTTACAAGCATTGAATCCAGAGAGAAGTTTTGTGGATCTTACAAACGAGCCCTATATGGAAAAGGTTTCGGATGAGTTCAAGGAAGCAGTAACGGTGAATAGTAAAGTGTACGGCATTCCCTTCGCGACATTTAGTGCCGGCGGCTGGTTTTATAATAAGAAGGTGTATCAAGAGCTAGGTCTTTCCGTTCCTAAAACATGGGAGGAGCTGATGGCTAACAGCGAAAAGATTAAAGCGGCAGGCAAGACAGCGGTTATTGGAACATATAAGGATGCTTGGACATCTCAGATTATTGTGTTAGCGGATAACTATAATGTTATCACGCAGGCTCCATCGTTCCCAGATGATTTCACGGCGAACAAAACCAAAATGGCGACAACACCAGCTGCTTTAAGAAGCTTTGAAAAGCTGGAGGAAGTAAACAAAAAAGGCTATATGAATAAGGATTTCAATGCTGTAGGCTACGAAGCGGGGCTGGAGATGCTCGCTGAAGGAACGGGTGTTCAATATCCTATGCTTTCTTACGTGTTGTCCAATTTTGCAAAGCTACACCCGGACAAAATCAATAACATTGGTTTCTTCCCGCAGCCTGGTGATAGCGCGGATAAAAACGGCATGACCGTATGGGCGCCAGATGCCTTCTATATTAACAAAAACAGCGATCATGTGGATGTGGCGAAGAAATGGGCAGAGTTCTTTGTTTCCCCGGAGGCGGTGCAGCTGTATTTGTCTAAGGTGCCTCCAGATGGTCCTGCTGCAGTCAAAGATGTAAAGCTCCCGAAAGATGTGTATCCTGCAGTCAAAGATATGCTTCCTTACTTTGAGGAAGATAAAACTGCGCCGGCTCTAGAATTCTTAAGCCCACTTAAGGGTCCGAACTTACAGCAAATTACCTTCGAGGTAGGCGGCGGTTTGAAATCAGCGAAAGAAGGAGCACAGCTTTACGATCAAGACGTAGAAACCCAGGCAAAGCAGCTTGGTTTGGCAGGCTGGTAATGGGGATAGGTATGGTTCAACTTATACTTTAAATATAAATAACGACCCGAGAGCAACAATTCTATTCAATGCAATCGGGTCTTAACATGGGAGGCAGCTTTATGGAATGGAAAGCAAATTGGATTTGGGATAATAGCGGGGAACAGCCAAGAAATCAATGGTCATGTTTTAGAAGAACATTTACTATTCCTGCGGATTATGAATCAGCAACATTATCTATATCTGCGGACACGAAATATGCTGTTTATATCAATGGTGAGCTGATCGGATCCGGTCCCGTTCGCGGCTGGACATCGGAGTGGTATTATGACCAATATGATGTAAGCGGACTAAACAATGGAGAAAATGTTATTGCAGTATTAGTAAATCATTATGGAATAGGAACGATGCATTATATAGAGGGGCGCGGCGGATTAATTGCACAAATTGATTTCTCTAATAACGGTCAGGTGATTGACAGGATGATAACCGATGAAGGCTGGAAGACTGCCAATCATAGTGGCTTTATTAAGGAAACTGTCAAAATGTCCAATTGTCTGCCTTGGTCTGAAATTTATAATGCGGGACTATTTGATAACGATTGGGAGCAGCTTGATTTTGACGCTTCAGCATGGAATAACGCTGGAGTTATTGGGTCTTATGGGATGAATCCATGGAAAACACTCATTCCTAGGGATATCCCCCATCTAACAAATGAGCCTTATTTTCCAAAAAGTGTATTATCATTAAAAGAAGTGAGACCTATTTCACAGCACTTTTCTATTGATTTAAAACCAACTTTCTTCCCAGGGGAGTTAGATAATAATTCAGGGAAAGTGATGCAAGGGTATGTAGTGACTGAAATCCATGCAAAGGAAGATGTCGAGGGAGTAATGATTCTGACGTTTGACCCGCATGCAATGGCTAAATGGGAGTTCAAACTAAACGGAGTAGAGTATAAAACCCAGAACGGGAAATATGAAAAGGTGAATCTCCGAAAAGGCGTGAATCTATTAATAGTGGATGTAGGCGGGTCTTTTCATGAACCAATTATGCATGTCGCATTTAATTTTCCTGAGAAAATCGAGTTGAAGGCACCTTTTGGCCAAGGGGATTCCAAATTTTTAGCGATTGGACCTTTTTATACAGCTACCCATCTTCAAATCGGCACACCTGTTCCAAAAGCTGTTCCTTTAGAGAAAGAATATGTACAAGTGAAGCAAGTGTCGTCCTTGAGTGAATTGGAAGCGTTTAAAAAGCGGGCTAAGGAAATTCCAAATGCCCATGTTTGTACAGATCATGTAGGTCTTCTTTCCATGTTCAAAGAAGACATTCGGACCCATTCCTTACAGTTCCAGCATCAAAATATGGTATTGCCAAATCATAGTTTTACAAAGGTAGAACCAATGGAACAAGGCGATGCAGAATATCTAATTGACTTTGGCAAGGAATACTTGGGCCATATAGAATTTGAAGTAGAAGCCACAAAAGGGACTGTTTTCGACTTTTTCCTATTTGAAAGCATCCACCAGGACGGAAGAATCGAGCATACCTTTTCCTTGAACAATTCCTTACGATATATTGCAAGGGATGGCCGGCAAGTGTATCGCTCCTTTATTCCTAGAGGATTCCGATACATGCTGTTAACGATTCGAAATACTAAAACGTCGTGTAAGATCTTCAATGTGAAGGTAGATGTAACCACTTTCCCTACAGGAAATGTTGGAAACTTTAGCAGCTCTGATTATGAGTTAAATCAAATTTGGGAAATCTCAAAGCACACCATCCGGATGTGTGCACAAGATACGATTATTGACTGTCCCGCTTATGAACAAGCACTTTGGACAGGCGATTCCTATAATATTTCTCTCATGAATTATTATGCATTTGGAAACTATGACTTGGTGAGACGTTGTTTACGACTAATTTCTAAATCCGTGTATCGCTCTCCTCTGCCAGAATCACATGTACCGAGTGGGTGGCAGAATGTGCTAACAGCTTGGTCCATTCTATGGATGATGGCGTGCAGGGAATATTACCGATATTCTGGCGATCTGGAATTTGTAAAAGAAGTGTACCCAGAACTAAAGCTGACCGTACAGCGCTTTCAAGAATTTATGAATGAAGAAGGATTATTGGAAATTACGGCTTGGAACATGTTAGATTGGGCGCCAATGGATACAGAGCATACAATTGTAACGCATCAAAATGCTTTCCTTGTTGAGGCATTCAGACAAACAGCTTACTTAGCATCACTCATAGGAGAGCATGAAGATGAAATTCAATTTCTATCCTTGGCGGATCAGTTGAAACAAGCGATCAACACGCACCTATGGGATGAGGAAGAGCAGGTTTTTGTTGATAGTATTCATGAGGATGGCACACCGTCCAAAGTTCGCAGTGTGCAAACAAATCTCGTTGCCTTTTTAACAGATTGTGCAGAGGGAGAACGCGGAGATGTGATAGAGAAGTATATAACAAACCCTCCAGAGGATTTTGTTCAAATTAAAAGTCCGTTTGTGCTCTTTTTCTACTATCAAGCCCTCATGGATCTTGGGAAAAACGAGATGGTACTAGACAATATCCGGGAGATTTATGGTTATATGCTGGAGCATGATGCAACAACATGCTGGGAAGGCTGGGAATTAATTGAGGGAGACTTTAGCCGCAGCCATTGTCACGCTTGGTCTGCAGCCCCAACATATGTGTTTGGCGTGTTATTTTTAGGTGTGAAACCATTAGCGCCAGGATTTACGAAAGTAGCGATATCTCCTAATTTAAACGGATTAAAGTGGATAAAGGGTTCTGTACCTATTCCACAAGGAAAGATAGATATTTATTGTAAAGATGTAGGAGAGTATATTGATTTGCAAATTATTCTTCCAGATGAGGTTGAAGTAGAAATTATGCTGCCTGCAAATACAAAGGTTCAAGTGAATGGTAAACCTTATTCTTTAGATACAAATCATTTGGCTGTTAAAGTTAATTAAATGTGAAGGGGGATGCGCAGGATGTATGTTATATATCCTGCGCGTATTATTATGAAAATAACACAAACAAAATTTGCTGAGTTAGGTAATCAGGATATCTATGAATATACACTAGTCAATGACCAAGGAATTACGGTTTCTTGCATTACATATGGTTGTATTATTACAAAAATTGTAACACCTGATCGCAGATGAAGAAATTATTTTATGGGATGAGAAGAACGGAAGAAAGCTGACGGTTGAAACAGATGAGTGCGGTGTAGTCTTATATACAGGCAATCATTTAGAGGGGAATTTTTCTGTTCGGGGGACAAAGTCACGAAACTATTTGGGCTTGTGTTTGGAAACACAAGGGTTGCCGGATTCTATTCATCATCCACACTTTCCTTCTTGTGTATTGGATAAGAATGAAGAATATCGGTCTGTAACGAAATATATTTTTGCCACTGTATAAACGAAAGCAGGAAAGGCAGCGATATGAAATCAGCAAGCGAAGCAGCAAGACTTACAGGGCTGATAGTTTATGCTGCTAAGACATAAAGGCTGTTAAACAGTAAAGAAAACTCGCCGACTGGCGAGCCCTGCCCTTGGGCGAAGACAGAGGCGTAGTTGCACTTATACTGTATTCCTAAAATTTCCGACCACGTCGAGTCGGCTTCCGGCTGGAAATTTATACTTTCTTACAGTGTAAAAAATGAACATACACAAGCCGAATGCTGCAGCATTCGGCTTGTTGTATGTTCAGAAGTATGATTTTTTTATCCAACTCCCAAAAAAACAGCCACCAAACAGAAAAAAGCAGCACTTACGATAAAGGAAGAAAGCCCTTACAATTAAGTTAAGAAAGCAACAACATAAAGAAACAAACGATGACAGGATTTTAGAACTATACAGGCTAGAGTATAAATACCACTCTGTATAGTATCTTAAGTAATGTTTGGTTAACGTTTGAAAGGGAGGAAGGCACAGCATGATGAAGACAAAAAAGAAAATCTTAGCGGTATTATCTACAACAGCACTTTTTGCAGGTATTTTAGCTGGATGTGGAAGCGCTGACAGCAATAAAGAAAGCGCTTCAAAAGGAGGGGATTCCACTACACTTACATTTTTAATGGATAACCAAAGTCCTGCGCAAATGGAAGGTGTCAAAGCTGTTTCAGCGGAAATTGAGAAAAAGTACAACATTAAGACTGAAATCGAAACTCGTCCAGGTGGTACAGAGGGTGACAACCTCATTAAAACTCGTCTCTCTACTGGTGACATGTCAGATTTGATTTCCTACAATTCCGGTTCACTTTTACAAGCGTTGAATCCAGAGAAGAACTTTGTGGATCTCACAAACGAGCCATATGCGGACAAGCTTCTAGATACATTTAAGACAGCGGTAACAGTAAACAAAAAGGTATACGGTGTCCCAGCGGCTAACTTTAGTGCCGGTGGCTGGTTATACAATAAGAAGGTATATAAAGAACTCGGTCTTTCTGTTCCAAAAACATGGGATGAGCTGATGGCAAACAATGAAAAAATTAAAGCAGCCGGCAAAACAGCGGTTATTGGCACATACAAGGATACTTGGACATCTCAGGTTATTGTGCTTGCAGACAACTACAACGTGCTAGCAGAAGCTCCATCATTCCCAGACGATTTCACAGCGAATAAGGCAAAAATGGCAACAACACCAGCGGCTCTTAGAAGCTTTGAAAAACTAGAGGAGATTAACAAAAAGGGCTACATGAACAAAGACTTTAACGCAACAGGCTATGAAGCAGGTTTGAAAATGCTAGTAGATGGTACAGGTGTACAATATCCGATCATTTCCTTTGCGCTGCCAAACATTGCAAAATTATATCCAGATCAAATTGACAATATTGGATTCTTCCCGCAGCCTGGTGACAACGCTGACAAAAATGGTGTAACAGCATGGGCGCCGAACGGTCTTTACATCAACAAGGCAAGTGAACATGTAGATGAAGCAAAGAAATGGCTAGAGTTCTTCGTTTCTCCGGAAGGTCAGGAGCTGTATATGTCTAAAGTAACGCCTGATGGTCCATCTGCAATCAAAGATATAAAGCTTCCAGACAATGTATATGCAGCAGTAAAAGACATGCTTCCATACTTTAACGAAGGCAAAACAGCACCGGCTCTTGAATTCTTAAGCCCGTTAAAAGGACCGAACTTACAACAGATTACATCTGAAGTAGGCGGCGGTATGAAATCGGCGAAAGAAGGAGCAAAAGCATACGATAGTGACGTAGAAAAGCAAGCGAAGCAGCTTGGCTTAAAGGGCTGGTAATTTGCCCGCTTAAACAGGTGATATTTGGATGAGGCGCCCTGCCCTAAAGGAGCAGGGCGATGTTCTCCATGAATATAGAGAGAGGAGACAGTATGATGAATAATAAGCTTATAAATAGAACATACACATATAGCTTTTTACTTCCAGCCGGCATTATTTATTTTGTATTTTTCTTACTGCCTACCATCATGTCCTTGTTTTTTAGTATGACATGGTGGTCATTGACAGATTGGAAATTTATCGGGTTAGAAAACTTTAAGACATTTTTGACAGAACCGTCTTTAAATATTGGATTTAAAAATACGATTATCTACGCAGTTGTGACATGTGGTCTTAAGGTGATTCTTGGATTGCTCCTAGGTGTATTCCTTAGCTCAAAGCTCAAAACAGTGAGCTTTATCCGCTCTATGGTCTTCTTCCCAACTCTTTTAAGTACAATCGCAATCGGGATGGCATTTGCAATGATGATGCACCCAACACAAGGACTCATTAATTTAGCGTTACAAACAGTAGGGATTGTAGGTCCAGACTGGTTAGGTGACAGTAAAATTGCCCTTCTTTCCGTCGCTTTAGTTGATGTGTGGAAGGGTGTAGGGATGGCGACAGTAATCTTTATCGCCGGGATTATGTCCATTCCAGAGGATTACTACGAAGCACTCATGATCGATGGCGGAAACGCCTGGCATAAGTTTTGGAATATCATTCTGCCGCTGAGCCGTCCTGCGATGAACTCTGTTATTATCCTAGCATTTATCGGTGGTCTTCGCTCCTTCGACTTAATCTGGGCAATGACAAAAGGTGGTCCTGGCTTTAGCACAGACTTAATTGCTTCTATTATTTATAAGCAATATCAAGCAGGCTTTTATGGTCTGTCCACAGCCGGAAACGTAATTTTATTCCTACTTGTTTCTGCATTGGCATTCCCACTGTATGCTTATTTGAACAAAAAAGAGGTGGATTTGTAATGAATAAGGCAGTTACTCAATCTTCAGTACCGTCTATTGCTTCCGATACTAAAAAAGGCTTGAACGGGAAAAAGCTTCGGAAGGTATTAACCGAATGTATCGCCGTACTATT